>WTAK01000417.1 GCA_013139625.1 Candidatus Delongbacteria bacterium
TTAATTGCTTTGTCATAATATTCCTCGGCTTCATCATTTCCCAGTGTGAAATGACAATGACCGATCTTTTCGTAGATAATAGCTTTTTGACCAATACTTTTGAAATTATAGTCATTGTTTAGAATAATTTGATATTTTTCTAATGCTGATTTTCTACCAAACTCTCCAAGATTGTAATAATTATTCGCAAGATTTAAGGTCATTTTTAGGTATAACTCACGATCGAAAACGATATCGCTTATTGCAAGACCTTTATTTAGTGTGTTGATAGTTTTATCGAGATAATCAACATCCTCATATTTGATTAGATTTACAGTTGAAAGTAAAAATTTAACCGGTCCAACTATATAATTTACACCCTTTAGTAGAACATTCTGCTTTTTGATCTCTTCTTCCTGAATGTTTTTCAGATGAAATAAAGCTTCGAAATTATAACTCAATGTCAGATAAGCATATTTATTGCTAGATTCAAGCTCCAAAGACCTTTCAATTAGTTTTATTGACAAGTTTATCAATGGTCTTAAATACTTTCCGGAATTTATAGCTTTCAAAGAATATGCATATCCAAGAGCGTAGTTCATAGTGCTACTGCTTGTATCTTTCTCATATTCAGCTGAAAAGAATTTAATGATTTCATCTATCTTTCCCAGTGAAAAATACGAATCTGCCATACCCCTCAATGTGATTAGGTTCTCCCTATCAAGCTCGTATGCTTTGTAATAAACCAATAAAGCATTTTCATTTTTGCTTACTTTGAGATATTCATCGGCTTGTTTTAGGTAGAGATCTGATAGATCTTGAACTGCATTTATAGTATAAAAGTCGTAATCAATACCTGAATAGTTATCAATGATATACTTATAAACTCCTTCGGCTTCAACATCCATATTATTTTTAACATAGAGCCTTGCGAGTTTAAGATCGGCACTAGCAGAAAATTTCTTTTTCAATATATTTTCAGGATCATTTACATAGAATTGCTTCACTAAATTGAAATATTCAAGTTTCAATTCCATATTATCAAGCATATCTCCTAAGATTAAATTTCCGTAGGAAATAATCTCTCCGGGAAGTTCTTTGTTGGATAAAACACTCTGAGTTCTCTGAGAAATATCTTCTTTATCATCACCTGATGAGAAGTATTCTCGAATATATTTTTCTTTTAATTCATCTGAATCTGTACTTTCCATAGCTTTCTCAAGCAATGAACCTGCCGATTTTGAATTACCTGAAACTAATGCTGTCTTCGCCTGCCAGTAGAATGCCTCAGAGTTTCCCTCTCCCCTTGCAGAGACAAAGTAATTATTCGCTGATGTATATTGACCAAGATCATAGTATATCCTACCTATGCTGAGGTAAATACTCTGAACTAATTCATCATCTTTACTGCTAACAGCCATTTCTTTAAGATCATCAATATGCTCTTCAAGCTAAAATCCATAACTGTCAGTTTTAATCCCTTTCCGTTTTAATTCTGTGATCTTTTTATAGAAATTAGCTTTCTCAGAGATCTTTTTATCCTCGCTATATCTTGCCTGGATCAACCTATATATAGACTCCGCTTTCTCAAATTGCTTTTGGATCTCGTATATCTCTGCCATTTTATAGTAAACATCTAATAGTTTTTCCTTATCGGCGGAGAACAATGAAAGTATTCTGTTGTAACTAAGCAAAGACTTATCTAGAAGCTCACTCTCTTCTTTATGATTTGATTTCGAACCTTCACTCAATACCTTCTTAGCTTTAAATTTCAGGAATAAAAAATCAGCTATCAATCTTTGAGAGTCCAAAGAGCTTTCTCTCGGTATCACCCCATCAATGTGAGATGTCCATATATCATCATTCCCATTCCGAGTTGAGATGTAATAAATATTTCCTATGCTTGATATCTTTGGTGCTTTGGAGGAATAATTTTCAGGTGTAAGTTGAAATTGTGTCACCGAGTTATTTTCAAAAGTAATCTTGTACAGAACAGAATTATCTCTGATGTCTATGATATCATTATCATCAGTATCTGATTTTATCGCTGAGTAGATCAAAGTATTTCCATCAGCAGAAATATCAACTCCGTTGATGATCATAGCACCGAATGATATCTGTTCTACATCAGTGAACCTTCCATCTAAGAGTTTAAAACTGTAAAGGGAATTATAGCCATCATTGTCTTCATTGGAAATGAAAATAGCCTGTTTTCCGTCAGCAGAAAAAACAACTTTGCTTCCTTCTGCATCTTTTAAAAGTTCAACTTTCTTCTTTTTTATGTCATAGCTGAAGAATCTAAATTTATCGATCTTCTTGGAAAATATTATATTCTTTTCATTAAAAATAGGATGTTTCTCTTCACCCTTATTGTTATAAATTATTTCTTCCTTGCTCCCTTTCAGGTCCTTGATATAAATATTGCCGTAAATATCTGTAGCATCAGAGATAAAATAAAGATCATCCTCATCTTCTATAAACTGGGGATATTCATTTCCCGGAGCTTCAGTAAGCTGGATAGTTTCTTCAGTGTTGAGATCTTTTTTGAAAATATCAAAGTTCCCATTCATATTCGAAGAAAATAATACAAATAAGCCATCTTCCGAGATAACGATATTCATCTCTCTTGCAGTGGTCATGGTAATTTGCTTTGCATTGTATTGCTTAATACGATCTGCTAGATCTTCTGCACAAATAACATTTATCAATATGAAAAATAATATGAAAATTCTTTTCAATGACATTCAGCACCAATGTAATTTATAAGCTAATAATATATATGATTTTAAATTGTTATACAATTTAAATAAAAAAAAGAAGGTGTTAATTGTTAAATGCTTCTAGTTCAATTATAACATATGATAATGAGTAGACACCTTTCACTATAGTTGCGATATATAAAATGGTAGAAATTGACTCTATGATAATACCAACTCTATAAAGTATAACTTCTGCAGAAGCTTTCCATTGTTCATACCATTGTATTCCAAATGGAAAGAAATAAGATCCAATATAATTCAATTTTGTAGTGAGATGAGGATGTACAGTATCACACTTCTCAAAAATTATTGCTACCATAACTCTAAATAAACCAAAATTAGCAATTCCGTAACCTATAAGTGCAATTATTTGTCTAATATTTTTTGTATTTGGAAAACTTTGCGATGCAACTAAAATTGTTATGCCAATCCCTAAAAATACTGCTCCGTGCTCTCTGTTGAACTTTACTGTTTTATCAGTTGATGTTCTTCCTTTACTCAAGATTTGGTCAACTTTATATTCAAGCCTTTTAATTTCATTTAACAATTTATCTTTTTTCCTTTTTCCCCTTTTATTTTTTTTTTGCTTGCTCTTTGTTTGCTTTACCTTATGATTAATATAAGGTGGTTGAAGAGTTATTTTGAATGCAAATGCAGCTAAAGTTAAACCTAAAATTGCACACACCCAAATAATTATATTTATAATTACCATAACACCTTACTATTATTTTCTAATCTAAATCGCTTACAGTTGTTATTTGTTTATACTCGACATTTTCAAACTCGTTAAAATGAGCATGACCGCATTTAATTTTCCTTTTTTCAGATGTTCGTAATTCTTGACCTTCTGATTTTGTTTCTGCTACGAAATAAACAGTATTTTCATTTTTCTTAATTAATGCCCAGTCCGGATTATATGGTCCAATCGGAGTTTTTATTTTAAACCAAAAAGGGAGTTTAAAATAAAATTCGATATCATCTCTACTTTCACATTCTTTTGCAAAATTATATTCTACATTAGAATCAAGTGGTACTAGATTACTATAAATGGTTTTATCTTCATTGTTTATTTCAAATGTTAGATCATTGACATGTATTTCATAATCTTCAAACAATCTCATCTCATATTCTTTTGAACCTATTTTTTCATATTTTATACCTTCAATCATTAATTCGGCAAGAACTTCTCTTATTGCAATTACGGCATTATCCAAAAACAATTGTGGATTAATTAATACATCACTAATTCTTTCCGATTTCTTGAGAATTTCAAATATCGTAGAACGAGTAAGTTCAGTTCTTTCTTGTATATAAAATAGTATATCAGGTATTTGAAATATACCTTCCAATGAGGTAACATAAGATGCTTTTGTTTCCATAACTATGCCTGAATCATCAAATTCTAAAGCTGTCTTAGTTGTTTTAATGAATGCTTTTCTGATAGATGGCATTTGATTAACTGCCTTTGCGGATTTCTTTATAAGTTCATCAGTATCATATTCAACTTGATATGTAGTTTGATATTTAATTCTATCCCAAATATCTTTGAATTTTTCATCAAGTTCAAAACCCTTACGATATTTCACCGTTGTTCTTTTTCGTTTGTTTTTAATTCTGCCTTTGAAATTTACTCCACAATCTTCTTCAATCTCGGACTGTAATTGTTTGGCAAAATCTTCATACGATTCATTCGCAATAACTGTCAATCGGTTAATGTTTTTATCTTGGATTCGGATTCCTTTTTGATTTACTGAAAGTCTTAAACCTCTACCTATTTCCTGTCTCTTTTTCAACTCAGATTTTGTTTCATTCAAAGTACAAATTTGAAAAACATTCGGATTGTCCCAACCTTCACGCAATGCTGAATGACTAAAAATAAATCTCAAAGGTTCATCTGCACTTAAAAGCTGTTCTTTATCTTTCATTATCAAATTAAAAGTATCAGCAGAATCTTGACTATTTAAAGATGCAGAAGTCTCTTTTGTATCTTTCCATTTGCCTTTTTTATCTACAGAGAAATAACCATTATGAACTTCTTCCGCATCGAAAGGAATTAAATTTTTGAAAGCAGACTTTAAAGATACTTTTTTATATATTTCTTCAAACCATACAGCAAATTTTCCCTTTATAGGATTGCCATCAGTATAAAAGCTCCGATAGTTCGCCACACGATCAATAAAGAAAAGGGAAAGAACTTTTATACCTTTACTCTTAAGTTTTCTTTCTTTTAGAAAATGTTCTTCAACCGTTTTCTGAATTTGCATTTTCATAACTTCATCGGTTAGTCCGCCGAATGAATCTCCGACAAATACAGTTTCACCATTAGACAGTTC
>WTAK01000463.1 GCA_013139625.1 Candidatus Delongbacteria bacterium
AGAGATCGAATCTGTTCTGTATTTGGATTTGTTAAAAGATTTCTTATTGTAGGATCATCACCATCCCAAAATAAGTAATCTTTATTTTCAAGTATTTTCTTTATAAGTGTAGTTTTTCCTACTTGTCTCGCTCCAATAATAATTATTGCCTTACCATTATTTATTCTTTTTTTTACAATTTTCTCTAATGTTCGTGGGTACATAAAACCCTCGCAATAAATTATTGTAATGACGTAATGTTATAATATAAAGATATTATGTTTTCAAAAAAATAGCAAATGTAATTTCATGAACTGTTTTCTTATTGACTCTTTTTTATTTTCAATTATAATATTATTTGTTATATTCCTGCGAAACAGAGATAAAACTAGGGGAAGTAATGGCTAAAGTTAAATGTTCGTTTTGTAATGCTAAAGCAGGGAAGAGAATTTGTAAACTGAAAGATGGAGCATTGATTTGTCCGGTATGTTGTGCAAAGAATAGAAATGAAGAATGTACAGATTGTCAATATTATCAAGCATCAGAAGCTTTTAGTGTCAAAAAGCAAGAGAGTACAAAGGTAAGTGTTGGATCATATTTTGGTAGTCCCGCTATGCAAAAGACCATTATGGAAGCATCTATGGACTTAATGGGACCACATGCAGCTATTGGTAAGAAATTTGACGAAGAACCTGAACATTTCAGCAGTGAAAGTTTTACTTTTTTCTCAGGTGAAGAATTTAATGAATTTAGTTTTTCTGATGATGAGATAGTAGAAATTATTAAAGCACAAGGTGAACCTGAAGCAACGGAAGGTTGGTTTCATACAGAACCTGGTGTTGAATATTACTCAAATGCTGTCAATTTGACCATGAACGATAACAGATTTAAAGAATTTTCTAAAAGACTTATGAATATCATGTTGAAATATTATAGAATGAAAGATTATAATAAAGCTTGGTTAGTCTTATCTACTACGAATAGATTGATGGAAGGGGATTTTAATATTCCGTTTACAGCTTTAATGTTCTTCAAAGGTATCAGTAAGTGGAAGTTATCCACCTAAAACATTGTTGGAATAAATTGAAGCATAGTTACAAGTCCCATAGTATTTCTGAAGTGCTCGATCCATACTATCAGTTTTTTGCATATAATGATTAAGTACATAAGCACCACTGAGAATATTATTTCTAATAGAAAAAAGATCTTTCTTCTCTTTAATAATACCTTCTTCGATCAGTTGTTTAGTCCAGATAGTCGGATTTATCTGAGTTGCTCCAATGCATCCGGTTCTTTTATGGACTATAAGAGAATTGAAACTGCTTTCATACTTTATCAGAGAAAGCATAATATCAATATCAATATCATATTTGATACAGGCATATAAAATAGCATCTGCATACATAGATGCTACATCTTCATTGTATCTATATGTCTTAAAATCCTTAATATAGTTCTTTATCTTAGTTTCATTAAATTTATAAGATAAAATTGTATTGGATGTATCTTTGTTCGTGATAGAGAATTTTTCTTTCTCGATAACATTATTGAAAACAACATTCGTTTGTTTAAAGCTGTATTTTGTACAACTTGCAACAAAACTCAATGTAATCAGTAATATGGCGAAAAATTTCTTTGTTCTTATCAGGTTCATCTACTTCCCAAGTTTTTTAGCAACGTAGCCTTACATTAGCTATAGCGGATGTAACGCTTATTTCTCAAGTTATCTTGAAAAACTTTCGCAAATATAACACTTTAAAACCCTTTTGTCAAGTTCTAACTTTAGAGGGTTTGAGATGATTTTAGGCATTCGTCAAAACTATGACATACTATGACAAAGTTTTAATGATTTTATCTTAGGAACTAAAAGTTAAGCACAGTATATTGTTGGCATGTTAATTGCATTGATATAATGTCTGAAAAGTAAAAAATAATATAAATCGGAGAAACAAAATGGCTAAGACTTTAAAACCTATCAAAGACAGACTGGTTATTGAGCTGATTGAAGAAACAGAGAATAAAACAGCAGGTGGAATTATCATACCTGATACATCTGTTAAAGAAAAACTGAATATGGGTAAAGTTATTGCAGTTGGTTCAGATGAAGATTTGAAGAAAGAGATCAAGAAAGGTGATACTGTAATGTTTCAAAAGTACGCAGGTAATGATGTAAAACTTGGGGAACAAAAGTATATGATCTTAAAATTCGATGACATACTAGCGGTTGTTAAATAATTAATATAAAGGAGTTTTTAAATGGCAAAGATGATAGAATACGGTATCGATGCAAGGACTGAGCTTAAGAAAGGTGTAGACAAATTAGCAAATGCCGTGAAAGTAACATTAGGACCTAAAGGAAGAAATGTAATACTAGAGAGAAAATACGGTTCCCCAACTATAACAAAAGACGGTGTTTCAGTTGCAAAAGAGATTGAATTGGCAGAACCATTGCAAAAAATAGGCGCTGAGATGATCAAAGATGTTGCATCAAGAACATCAGATAATGCAGGTGATGGTACAACAACTGCTACTGTAATTGCTCAAGCTATTATTGCAGAAGGACTAAAGAATGTAACTGCCGGTGCTAATCCTATGGATATCAAAAAAGGTATCGATAAAGGTGTTGTGGCAGTAAAGAAATTCTTAATGTCAAAGACTAAAATTATCCATGAAAATTTCAAAGAGATAAAAAATGTGGCTTCTATCAGTGCTAACAATGACGAATCTGTTGGTAAGATGATCGCCGATGCTATGAAAGAAGTTGGAACAGCAGGTGTTATTACAGTTGAAGAGGCTAAGTCAATTGACAGCTCTCTTGAAACAGTTAAAGGAATGCAATTCGATAGAGGATATTTATCACCATACTTCATTACTGATTCAGAAGCGATGGAAGTGAAGATGGAAAATCCATACATATTAATATATGATAAGAAAATCTCAACTATCAAAGAATTAGTTCCGGTATTGGAAAAAGTAGCCCAGACAGGAAAAGGACTTATCCTTATCTCAGAAGATGTTGAAGGTGAAGCTTTGGCAACTTTGGTTGTTAACAAACTTAGAGGATCTTTGAAAATAGCAGCTGTGAAAGCTCCGGGTTTTGGTGACA
>WTAK01000433.1 GCA_013139625.1 Candidatus Delongbacteria bacterium
ATAGATTCTTTGAATGAGTTAGGATTCGTAAATGATGTATTTTTTATTAATGCTTGGGAAAAAGGAAAGATCGAATATTTAAAAAATATTTTCAAGATAAGAAAAATAGCGAAAGATTATGATCTTGTACATTGCCATCATATTTTCTCCGCAATGGTATATTTTCTCTCTTTTTCAAAGAAACCATTTATTTTATCTTTACTAGGTGATATAAACCAAAGGAAAAGAAAACTTGATAAGATATTACTAAAATTTATAAAAGTTTTTAGTAAGAAGGTTATTCATAAAAACGAGATCAAAACGAAGAAAGATTTGAAAATGTTTTATTGTCCTAACGGTGTAAACTTAAATTCTTTTAAACCAATGAATAAAATATCATGTAAAGAAAAATTAGGTTTATCAACGGATAAGAAATATGCTCTTTTTGTTTCGGCAGCTGGGAAAGGAAACAGCATAAAAAGATATGATAAATTTGAAGAAGTAATTAAGACTTTGAATAAAGAAAGTATAGGGATAGAACCTATTATCCTTGCAGGAATTGAAAGATCAATGGTTCCGTTCTATTATAATTCTTCAGATATCATGATATTAACTTCGGATCATGAAGGTTCGCCAAATGCTGTCAAAGAAGCAATGGCATGTAATATTCCTGTAGTTTCAACTGATGTAGGAAATGTCTCGATAATGATGGAAGGTTGTAATGGTTCTTTTGTATCAACTGATAATTCGGTCGAAAATATTGCAAAGCTGGTTCATAATAGTTTAAGTTCATCAGAGCATAATGGTAGAGAATTATTGATAAAAAAAGAACTTGATATGGTAAGTGTGGCAAAAAGAATTTATTCATTGTATAAAACAATATTAGGATTAAAATGAAAAAAATCTATCTGATTATTTACTATGTGATAATATCCAAATTGCCGAACTCAAGATTTTGCAAAATATTTAATTCTATCAGAGTATGGTATTTATCTAAAGTTATTAAAGTTATGCCTTACAACAAGAAAACAGCTATTCAAGACAACGTGTATATCGGTAATGCTAAAAATATTTCGATAGGTTCTGAATGTCAAATAAATGAGAATGTCTTTATTCAAGGAGCAAAGATAGGTGATCATGTTATGATCGCACCAAATGCAGCAATATTAACTTCCACACATAATTTCAGCAGAACGGATATCCCTATGATACATCAAGGATCTACTAAAGAGATTATTCCTACGATTGAAAATGATGTTTGGATAGGTAGAAATGTTATAGTATTGCCCGGAGTAAAGATAGGTCAAGGTAGTATCGTAGCAGCAGGAGCAGTTGTAACAAAGGATGTTGAGGAATATTCAATAATGGGTGGTGTTCCTGCAAAACTTATTAGAAAAAGAGAGCAAACCAAGGAATAGAATGAAAAAAGCTGTTTGGATAGATATAGATAATTCACCTCATGTTCAGATATTTGAGCATATAATAAAGGAGCTAGAAAAAGAATATACAGTTTATGTCACAGCGAGAGAATATAACCAGACCGTTGGACTTTTAGACCTGAAAGGTATTAAATATAAACTTGTGGGAAAGCATCCTGGAAAGAACCTTTTTAATAAATATTTCTTCAATTTACTCAGGACTTTCAGATTATTTATTTGGGGAATAGGTAAGAATATTTCTTTATCCGTTACTCACGGGGCAAGAGCAGGTATTTTAGCTTCAAAACTTCTTGGTGTAAGATCAATAGTCATGTTTGATTATGAGCATGTAGAAAGTTTTTTATTTAAGAAAATGAGTAAATATCTACTTGCGACTTCTTATCTAAAAAAAGATGATCTGCTTAAGCTCGAATTTCCAGAAGATAAACTTAATTTCTACCCTGGTTTAAAAGAGAATATCTATCTTCCCTTCTTTAAAGAAGATCCTTCAATAATTGAAAGACTTGGCATAAACACAGAGAAGATAGTCATACTTCTAAGACCGGCCAGTGAAGTATCACATTATAATCTTGATGTATCTTATGATTTGATCGGAGAGTTATTTGAATTACTTGTTTCAAGAGACGATGTTCAAGTAGTATTTGTACCAAGATATGATTCACAGAAAGAGAAGTATGCAGAATATATCAATAATCCTAAAAAAAATGTAATCGTTCCTAAGCAGGTTGAAGAAGGTTTGAATTTAGTTTTTCATAGTGATCTTGTAATCAGTGGTGGTGGTACAATGAATAGAGAAGCTGCTGCAATGAATACTCCTGTATATAGCATTTTTCAGGGCAAAAGACCCGGAGTTGACACCAATCTTGAAAAACAGGGCAAATTAAGTTTCATAACAAGTAAAGAAGATCTCGAAAAAATAGTTTTTAAGAAAAAAGATATCTCAGATATTGATATGAACAGAGATGCTTTTGAATCTGTTCTTAGTTTCATAAAAGAAAGAGTATAAATCCTAAAGTATGTGGTATAAGTTATGAAAAAGAAAATATTAGTTATATTCCTAGTGCTGATCGTTATTTTAGTTTCGATTAAAGTTATTGTATGGGGAAAACGAAAATATGAATTAAGACAACGTACCTCAAATATTGAAATGATAAAATTAGCAGAGAAATCAGTAAAAGTACAAGTTACACCTGAATTTGATTTTAGCTATGAATATATGCAAATAGGAGTATTACAACACTTAGATAGACCATATACCTATGATGTTATTCCACAGAAGTTACTAGATGGATTATTATTTCAAGGAATTCACAGACCTCCGATCGGTACAATTATTAAAATAGATCTCTTGAAGCCGGCAAAAATTTATTTCTTTTTTCACAGCGAAGTAGATGGTGGGTACTCTGATATATTTTCAAATCTCGATAACTGGGAATTATCCCAAGAAGCTCCTCAATATGATATTCTTAATGGTTCTCATGGACTCGAAATGACGATGTACGAGCTTGATGCTGAAGCTGGAATTTACAGTATTCCTCCTACAACAAAAGATAGAGGATGTTTCAATATCGTCTTTCAAGCAATAAAATAATTTTATATTATTTTACTGCTGTTATTTTATAGAATTTTATGTTCTCAGTCGTTGATGTTGTCCAAGTTGAACCGCTAAAAGTACCTGAGTTATCAATCTCAAAGTTTTCGTTTGGATCAGAAGAAGAATAAATTTTATAACCAGTTGCTCCAGCGACTGCCCCCCAAGTTAATGTTAACTGATCATTAAAAGTTGCTGAACTAATATTTGAGGGAGTTGTTATAGGAACAAAATTGTCATAATCGATAGCATATTTAAACAAGTTAGTATAAGTTCTGGTAGATTCATTAAACTTTTGAGTTTGTTTTTCAGTTAGAAATAGACTAGGCAGATCACTGTCTTTAGATGGGCTTGAAGTATAACTATATATGTCTTTTTCATCAGGTATCCATTCACTATCTAAATATTTAAATCTTTCTTCTAATATTATATTACCGGATTCATCGAATTCTTTTTGTGATTTTCCTGAAATAACCCATTGATAACCCTCATATGTTTCACTTATACCTAATGCAGATTCTCCTTTATAGCTCCAGTTGGTTCTTTCTTCCAAAGTTGTTACATTTCCGTCAATGATGATTTTAGTTTCGAAGATCAGTTTATTGTCAGAATTATAAGTGAATTCTTTTTCAGTTGTAAGATTTTCTCTCTCAACCGTTTTGATTATATTATCATCTTCATATTCATTGTTCAAAGAGTGATCTTCTATAGTCCAAGTAGGATAACCAATACCTCCTAGGTCAATTCCATACTCCAAGATAGAGTATCCTAAAAATCTTTCAGAATTATCATATCTATAATTCACGGATGTTTCAATAATATAGGAATCATTGTAATTAATCCTCGAGAAATATTTTAAATCATAATATGATGAATAACTATAACGAGTGAGCGATCTACTGGTTCCGTTGTTTAAAGTCGAACCTCCAGTAACATTTCCGTAGATGTCACGACCAAAATGAATGTATTTTTTTAAAACCCAATAATATCCATTCCAGTCATACCACTTTTCGTAGGTGATTTTTGTATTATTTGTATCAACTTTACTTCCAGAAAATACAGATATGACAAAAAATAAGATAATAAAGGGTATGAATTTAAGTTTAGGCATTAATTATTCCTATTTTTTTAATGAGTATAATTTATTTAGTTTCTAAAGGGATATTCGATTTATATAAACCTTTATTTTCATTCATACCGCAATATATATATCCATCCGTGTCTTTTGAAATACCATTGACTGCTTCAGAAGGTAAATTGCCGAAAATCTGATCA
>WTAK01000368.1 GCA_013139625.1 Candidatus Delongbacteria bacterium
GGTAAAAATTTACTATTGCACTCTCAGCAAAAGAAGATGAATCTTCCCGCAGGGAAAAAACATCTTGAGTATTCGGCAGGCATTGTAAATGATTGGGGAAATGGAACTTATATCCTCAAATTATATCAAGACAGCTTGAAACTGGTAGAGAAAGAGTTTGAAATTATTAATTAAAACTATAGAAGGAGCCTAAAATGGCTAAGAAACAAGTTTATGGACAAAAAGCAGGAAGGGGTTTATGCACTGTATGTGGTGAGCAAATCCAACATATTAAGATCATCAAACCATTCATTGGTAACAAAAAGCATTTTAAATTTAATGATAATGTGGTTAAAGTTTGCAAATGTCCGAGCAAAACTCTTGATTCGTATCTAAAATAAAAAAGAGTGTCCGGATGGACACTTTTTTTTTACCTTAAAACTAATTTAACATTGACCTAACAACTGACCTATGGAGGAAAACATGGAGACTACTTCGATCAAAAAAATTTGGAGAGAAGGTAAAGATCTAGTTAATTCTGATATCCTGATCTCCGGATGGGTAAGAACATCCCGAACATCTAAAACATTTGGTTTCATTGAACTTAACGATGGAACTTTCTTTAAAAATATACAGATCGTTTTTGACGAAAATTTAGATAATTTTAATGAATTGGCAAAAATACCTATTGGTTCTTCTCTGATCATCAATGGAAAACTTGTTGAATCTCCGGGAAATAAGCAGCCATTTGAAATTCAAGCTACTAAAGTTGAGATCGCAGGTCTTTGCGAAGCTGATTTTCCACTTCAAAAGAAAAGGCATACAAGAGAATATCTGAGAACCATTGCTCATTTGAGACCTAGAACTAACTTATTTTCTGCTGTGTTCAGAGTAAGAGGTTTGATAGCTTATGCTATTCATAAATATTTCACTGAAGGTGGATTTGTTTATATCCATACTCCTATCATCACTTCAAGTGATGCAGAAGGTGCAGGTGAAATGTTCAGAGTTTCAACCTTGGATCCCGAAAAATTGCCTAAGACTGACAAAGGAGCTATTGATTATTCAAAAGATTTCTTCGGAAAATCAACAAATCTCACTGTAAGTGGTCAACTTGCTGCCGAGAACTTTTCTGCTGCTTTGAGAAATGTTTATACTTTCGGCCCTACTTTTAGAGCTGAAAAATCATACACTCAGACTCACGCATCTGAATTTTGGATGGTTGAACCTGAGATGGCATTTGCTGATCTTAGCGATGATATGGATCTTGCCGAAGATATGATGAAATTTATTATTTCCTATTTATTGGAACATGCTCCTGAAGAAATGGAATTTTTCAACCAATGGGTCGATAAAACACTTATGGATAGATTAAATAATGTTTTAAACTCTAAATTCGAAAGAATTACATATACAGAAGCTATTGAGCATCTTGAGAAATCAGGTAAGAAGTTTGAATTTAAGCCCGAATGGGGTAAAGATCTTCAAACTGAGCATGAAAAATATCTTACCGAAGAAGTTTTCAGTAAGCCAATATTCGTAACTGATTACCCGAAAGATATAAAAGCTTTCTATATGAGAATGAACGATGACAACAAAACTGTTGCTGCAATGGATCTTCTTGTTCCCGGAATTGGTGAGATCATTGGTGGAAGTCAGCGTGAAGAAAGATATGATCATTTGGTTAAAAGAATCGAAGAAATGGGACTTGAGAAGGAAGAATACTGGTGGTATTTGGATCTTAGAAGGTATGGAACGAACAAACATTGTGGTTTCGGACTTGGATTTGAAAGAACTGTTATGTATATGACCGGTGTTGAAAACATCAGAGACGTTATCCCTTTCCCAAGAACACCAAAAAACGCAGAATTCTAGCAGTAGGGTCGAACCCGCGTGTTCGACTGGAAGCGATATAATTGTAAGGAACGCAGGAATGCGTTCCACATATCTCGTAAAAAATAGTATAAGGAACCAAAAATGCTAAAAAAGATCAACCACATCGGTATCGCAGTAAAAAATATAAAAGAAGCTGCTGAAAAATATGTTGGACTTACAAATATTACTGACTATGAAACAGAATATGTTGAAGGTCAAGATGTTGATGTTGCAATGTTTAAAGTTGGTGAAAGTCAGATAGAATTACTTCAGGGAAGAACAGAAAATTCTCCTATTTCTAAATATTTAGAGAAGAATAGAGAGGGTCTTCATCATGTAGCTTATGAAGTTGAAGATGTTGAAAAAGCTTTGAAAGAACTAAAAGAAAAAGGGTTTAGGCTTATTGATGAAACTCCAAGAATTGGAGCCGGTGGGCATAAGATCGCTTTTATCCACCCAAAATCAACAGGTGGTGTGCTGACCGAATTAATCCAGATATAAGTATAGACGTAGTACCACTACGTCTCGTAATTAAACATTAATTTCGTTGCACTATGACCTATCTTGAGTTAAATTATTGTTTTACAGGATAATATCTTATACAATTTGGAGTATATCATGGTAGATCTATTGAAACAAGCGGACATATTTAAAGATTGTGAAGAAACTTTACTTAAGCAGATAAGTGCTTTTACCAGTGTTGAATCAATAGTACCGGGTCAAGTTCTTTTGAAGGAAGATGATGAAACTGATTATGATCTTTTCATCGTTGTTTCAGGTAG
>WTAK01000409.1 GCA_013139625.1 Candidatus Delongbacteria bacterium
TTTTTAAACTCATCGTGAGAAACAGCACTAATAACAGCATTATACTTCTTATTAAGCTTAGGTATTAACTTTATTCCATACTCATCTTTAACTTCGTCCTTATCAGCCCAAGGATCATACACATCTATTTTAGCCCCAAACTCACGCAATTCTTCAACAATATCTATTACTCTTGAATTTCTAATGTCTGGACAATTTTCTTTGAAAGTCATTCCAAGAATTAATACTTTAGAGTCTTTTATCGCATGTCCTTTTTTGATCATCAACTTAATAACTTTATTTGCAACGAACATACCCATATTATCATTTATCCTTCTACCGGCTAAAATAACTTCAGGATGATAACCTATCTCTTGAGCTTTATGAGTAAGGTAATACGGATCTACACCAATACAATGACCTCCAACTAATCCAGGTCTGAATGGTAAAAAATTCCATTTAGATCCCGCAGCTTCCAATACTTCAATTGTATCTATCTCCAATATATCAAATATTAGGGCAAGTTCATTCACAAACGCAATATTTATATCTCTCTGAGAGTTTTCAATTACTTTTGCAGCTTCTGCAACCTTTATTGAGGATGCTTTGTGTGTTCCGGCTTTAATAATCTTTTTATATAGATTATCCACGATAGTAGCGATCTTTGGAGTTGACCCACTTGTGACCTTAACAATAGTAGTTAAAGTATGCACTTTATCACCCGGATTTATTCTTTCAGGTGAAAAACCGACATAAAATTCTTTATTAAAAGTTAAGCCTGATTCTTTCTCTAAAATTGGTACACATTCTTCTTCAGTTGCCCCTGGATAAACAGTTGATTCATATATTACAATATCACCTTTTGATAATACTTGAGAGACTGTTTTTGAAGCACCTATAAGAGGTGTAAGATCCGGATTCTTAAATTTATCAATTGGAGTTGGAACGGCAATAATATAATAATTACAATCCTTTATATCCTTCATCTTATTCGTACATTTTAATAACTTTGCAGATTTAAGATCTTTTGATTCAACTTCCAGTGTTTTATCTATTCCACTGTTCAATTCCTTAACTCTTTTCGAGTTAACATCAAACCCAACAGTTTTATAATACTTACCAAATTCCACTGCTAAAGGTAATCCTACGTAACCTAATCCAATGATTGCAATTTTAATTTGATCCTTCATTTTTTCTCTCACAATTTTATTTTATAAAATTCAATATACCAATCAATAAATTTCTTAATTCCATCTTCAATCTTTGTTTCAGGAGCATAATCAAAATCTTTAATCAGATCCTTTACATCTGCATGACTTGCAGGAACATCTCCCGGTTGTAATGGCAACATATTTTTTATAGCTTCTTTACCAATATGTTTTTCTATGGTTTCGATAAAATCCATTAGCAATACCGGTCTATCACTTCCTATGTTGTAGATTTTATAAGGCGATGGTGAAGTACCCGGATCAGGTTCTTTTCCACTCCATTGATCATTTGGAGATGCAGGTTTATTTATAACTCTATAAATACCTTCTACAATATCATCAATATAAGTAAAATCTCTTCTCATTTTTCCATGGTTATATACATCAATTTCTTTACCCTCTATAATTGCCTTAGTAAACAAAAACAAGGCCATATCAGGTCTGCCCCATGGTCCATAAACTGTAAAAAATCTAAGTCCCGTTGTTGGAACTTTATATAAATGGCTATAACAATGTGCCATTAATTCATTTGATTTTTTCGAAGCAGCATACAAACTTACAGGATGATCGACATTATCATGTATCGAAAAAGGATAATTCTCATTCATTCCATAGACACTTGAACTACTTGCATAAACTAAATGCTTTACCTTATTATGCCTGGATGCTTCAAGAATATTCATAAATCCAATAATATTCGCATCTATATATGCATCAGGATTTGTAATACTATACCTAACACCAGCTTGAGCAGCAAGATTGCAAACATAATCAAATTTTTCTCTTTTGAATAGATCTAATATGTTATCTTTATCTTCTAGATTAAGTTTGATAAAAGAATAATTCGAATATTTATTACTTTTTATAAGATTGTTGTACTCAATGTTATTAGTATTAACCCCAGTTTCTTTCAGCCTTCCGAATTTAACATTTACATCATAGTAATCATTAATATTGTCTAAACCAACAATATCGAATCCTTCAGCAATCATTTTTTTTACTAAATGAAAACCTATAAACCCTGCACTACCTGTAATTAAAATTTTCAAGAAAATTCCTTTGTTTAATTTACTCCACTCAATAAGTAAATAATGGTTACTGTACTACCAATAATTGTAAGCCAATCCTTAATTTCACCTCTAAAAAGTCCTTCTCTGTTATCTTTCTTGATTTTATTTATTACAATACGCGATCCTTCTTTTATCGTTGGAGAAAAGAACCAACCATCGGTCTTTGCATTTCCACCGGGGTAATACACGACTACTTGTCCAACATCATAGTCGAATTCCCGTATTATTCCGCCTGCGGCCTCTATATAATCATCTAAACTCCAATCACTCCTATACGATAGTAATCCTGGAGTATATACAAAGCCTTCCACTGTTACCGTGCTAGGATGTGTAGGAATAGATATTTTATCTCCATGTTTTAGAACAATATCATTTTTCATATTTCCATTAATTGATTTCTTGAAATCTGAATATATCTGCAAGCTATCTCTAACAAACTCTATTCCATCCACAAATGCTTCGTCTGTAAGACCACCAGATCTATTTATTAAGCTACGTAAAGTTTCACCGTTCTTTACTAGTGAATAAATACCTGGGAATTTTACTGCACCTGCAATATATACCGTTTTTAGATTTTTTTTATCTGGATCTCTTCTAATTACAATATGATCTCTGTCTTTAAGAAAAAATTGATTTTTCTTGTTTGAATTATTCGAAAAAACATCCTTACTTAGCAGAACTTCATAAACTTTAGAAATAAGCCCACCTTCTTTACTTCTTCTAAACACTTCCGCTTTTAATTGATATGCTCCCTCTTTAAATCCCTTTGCACTTAAAATTAAATCTTCAACTGTCATATTTGAACTTAGATTATATGTACCTTCTTCCTTGATATAACCACTTATACTTACCTTATGTTGTTCAAAGACTACATTCATGGGATAAATCTTTAAATGATCACTATCTTTCAGAAGAATATCATTATCTTTATCTCCTTGCAACGCTTTACCTAAATTTATAGAAATTATTTTTGTAGTCAATCCATCTTCATTAAGCCTAATGACATCAGCTCTTTTTAACAACGTTTGTTTTCGTTGCTTGGAATCCTCAATTCCTCCTCTACTGAAGATAAGATCCGATACTCTCATGCTGTCATTCAAAAGAACAAACCCTGGTCTATTTATATATCCGGTAATCAGGAGAATATCCTTATTTTTTAAATTCCATTTCGAATAAATGTTTATACTATCCATAGTGTTTAATTCAAAGTCCATACTTTCACCTTCAGAAAGATCCAAATTAAAATATTCTGTTCTCATATCAGGATAAGTTCTTATCAACTCAATTTTTTGTAAAAAAGCATCTGCTAATAACCCTCCTGATTTAGAAATAAGATCTGATACTTTCATACCTTTAAAAAAAGAATATCTTCCTTTTCTATAAACAGCTCCGTGCATTACAACATATTCGGTCAATATCTTTGGTATCGGAAATATCGTAACAATATCACGATCAAAGAGTTTGATAGGATTTACTTTAACTTTACCATTTTTAATGTGTGTGAATGGTAAATCTATTATTCTTGAATAAACTACTGGAGAAGTTCTTTCTTCCAGCGGCAAAATTCTTTCAATTTTAACTCTATCAATTGAAGATGTTGTAAGCAAGCCGTTTGAAAATTTAATTAGATCTGTTAAAGATTCTCCTTCTTTAAGCTCGTATTTAAGCGGATTTAATACTTCTCCCTCTAAAGAAATTGTATTTAGTCTAGGACCAACAAAAATGTTATCACCATCTTTTAAAGTGATATCGTTCACATTTTGCCCAGATTGCAAGTAATTATATAGATCTAGCTCCTTATGAACTTTACCATGCCTAATAACTTTGATATTCCTCATTGTTCCTTTCGCAGTAACTCCATATGCTTTGATCAAAGCTCTTAAAATCGTTGATTTAGGTGTCATATTG
>WTAK01000328.1 GCA_013139625.1 Candidatus Delongbacteria bacterium
TTTGCATTCCACCAATTTCCCTGAGAATCTCCATAACCTTTTTTTACAGCTTCAATAAAGTTATCATAAGCATCAAGCCCTATCGCATAATTGTCCCAGGAGTAACTTTCCGAACTCTCAAATAATTCGATGGCATACATTATGCTGTTAAATACCATTTTTTTAGTATCTATCGGAGAAATTTTTAAATAGGCATAAAAATTCACATGAAAATCTTCACCTAACTCTTCCCATGTTGCAAAGGTTAGTTTCTTTGGAGGATATTTTGCTTTACCCCATGGTTGGCAACATAATAATCCATCATCATCAGTACCATAGATTATTTGATGATCATTATTTACTAACGAACAGGGCACATTGTTCTTCAGGTGTGATACTATCGTTGATTCCAGGGATAATCTTGCTACTTTGATCAATGTTGGAGGATAGAAACCCATATCTTCCATAATAACACCCATATCTTTCAATAAATCTGTAAATTTAGTCATATTCCAGCAGGATGGTCCACTTGGGCATAATTTTCTATGAACATTGATTAAAAAAGCTTGTCCGGTTGCACCGAATACGAAGGCATCGCTATAATTGTATCCATAATAATCAGTAACACCTTTAATTACACCCATCAATGATGTGTTAAAAGGCTTCATCTTTAAGTTCTTTAATTCCATGATATTTCTCGTATTTTTATGAATGAAGTTACATTGTTTCGTAGATAAGATACAATGTTTTTACTGAAGTTTCAATTATTTCATCAGGGAAATCATAACTTTGATCATGTAATCCATGCTGATCTGTGCCTGCACCAATGCCTAAAAAAACTCCTTTAATCTTTTCTGTATAATACCCAAAATCTTCTGACCAAGGAAAAGAGTTACACAGATTTATCTTTTCTAAAGCATTAGCATTGCATATTGATAGTATCGAATTTGATAGCTTGGGATCGTTCTTGACAGCTGAAAATTCTTCACTATATTCTATCGAATATTTTAAGTCTACATCTGAAGCTATATTATCTACATAACCTACGATCATTTGAGTTAACTTATCCATATCTTCATTTGTACCTGATCGGATCGTAAGGTATATTTCTGCACTATCCGGAGATATCCCGAAATTCTTATCTCCAGCTTTAATACCTACCACGGTTGTAAATGACCTTGTCTTCTGAAACTCATCTAAAGAATTTAATCGTTCTATCTCTGTGAGTATTTTATTCATTGCAGGTATAGGACTAATTCCTTTCTCAGGTTCTGAGGCATGAGAAGAAGCTCCTATGAGTTTAATTATCATACCTTTGGAGGCAGAAGTAAATGAACCTGACTTTAATATCACTGTTCCAAGCTTATAACCCGGAATATTATGAAAGCCATAGATCTCATCAATTTTTAGATCTAAGAACTCTTTATTATTCATTAACAACTTAGCACCCTGCCCTGTTTCCTCTGCAGATTGGAAGATCAATACAACAGAACCTTCGTTTGGCTTATTTTGAGACACTTTCTCTGCCAATCCAAGCAAAATAGCAGTATGCCCGTCATGACCGCATAGATGAGCGATATTCGGGGTTTCTGACGCATATTTAAAAGTATTTAGTTCCTGAATAGGAAGTGCATCAACATCTGCTCTGAACGCAATGTTCTTTCCTTTCTTTTCTCCGTGAAAGACGATAACTAAAGAAGCGGACAGATCTAAAATACTATCCGGCTTAAGATCTTTAATAATATTCTTAAGATATTCCACAGTATTGGATTCTTTACCTGACAATTCAGGCTTACTATGTAATTCTTGTCTGATTTTGATAAGGTTCAGCACTGAATTCTCTTTTATTTTATTCTCTCAAAGGAATATAAGATTATGTTGAAATATTTTGATTTATCTTTTTTAATTCTATTACAATTTCTTGATCAGGATTTAAGTAATTACTTGTGTTTGCGAATAGAGATAAATTGATTCTTATTTCTTTAGTATATTTTTTCCTTTTTTCATCAGTAGAAGGATTTGAATAATACTCTAAAACAAATTTTAGAATTTTATTTTTCTCCTCATCCTTATTCTGTACAATATCTAATAATTGATGTATCCTTAAGAATGCGTTTGAATACTTTTGATCGACACTTAAATAAGAGATGCCATATTTCAAAAATCCAATATCTTTTGTGTTCCTATCACCATGCGGTAATTTAGGAAAATCAACAAATTTCAAATCATATACCTCAACATTTGATATATTTTTAATCTCAATTAAATATTCAGTTACATCCTTCATAATCAATCTTATAGAAATATTTGGCTCTTCTTCTTTAATTCTACTTTTTCTCATCTCTTTCCACATAAAAAAACTAACAAAAGTATAAACAGCAGTCACTATAAAAATCAAAACACCGAATATTGCTTGAATACCACCAGCATTATTATTAAAAAAATCTATATAATTATTTGTATCTGACATATTATCTCCTCTTCACCACCTTCATCAGTGGTGCTGTGTATTCATTATACAATTCAAATAAATATTCTATTCTCGCACTTTCAGATGCAAATGGTTGAGGTCTGTAGCACAGATCAACGGCTTTATCTAATTCATTATGAGCCTTAACTAGTTTTGGTGGCATAGTTAAAGGATCGTAAAGATCAGCTAAACTACTATCAGGAAATTCTGCTCTAACATCTAAAACTTTTTGAGCTTTATCTTCAACTTTCTTTTTATTCTTTTCACTAGGATTTTTAGGCCATGGATAGTTATTATAAACAATCGAATTAGAATATTGGTAATCACTTTTCATTCTTCCAGCAACATATTTCATCCATGTCATATGTATAATTGAAGTCAAAATCCCAAATTCGTATAGTGTCGCGTTAGGAACAACAAGACTACTGCCATTTGCAATATATTTTTCGGAAAGAAACCCAATAGGAATATATTTTCGACTTTCAGAAGAAACTTTTGGTATGAATACATATTTTGATTTAGGTTGTCTATTTTCACCAAATAAAGTCGGAAATTCTGATAATTTATAAGTTGCTTCCCTTTTACTTTTTAATCTAAATTCTCTCACTTTTTTAATT
>WTAK01000365.1 GCA_013139625.1 Candidatus Delongbacteria bacterium
CCATTATATTGTCAACTGCAAATTTAGCTCCATCTGTTCCTATATATACAAACGCTAATTGTACAAGCCCTTTTGTATAATCAGTTAGAGTCATCGTATTTTCAAACCAAGTATACATAGCATGATCAACATTGAATGAAGCATGATCAGTAGCTCTCCAGATTTCATTCCATGACCCACCATCTACTCTCTGCATAATAGTAAGCATACAGTTTGGAGTAGTTACAGTCCATTCATAACTACCATGAAACCAGAAGCTTAATTCCGGTGAAGATATTGAAGAAAAATCAAGTAATGGTGTTATCATCCACTCATCTTGCGATTCGGTAGCATGATATTCTACATACGCAAAATTAGTCCCTTCCTGTGCAACATAATCAATCTCATTTAAAGTATATCCGGTTGTTAATTCCCATGTATTACTTGAAACAACCTGTGTTGCCCATTCATCTGGTGCGAAAGTTCCACCTTCAAATCCTTCATTCCAAGGGTAAGAATCTATTACAAACTGAGCAGGTGCTGTTCCAGTTACAGAAATATATTCTGTAGCATGATTAGTGTCTGATGAAGTTATCGTAATATTTCCATTATATACTATCTCCGCCAAAGGTTCGAATGTAAGATTAAACGTCTTACTTGAATTTGGAGCGACATTATAAGGAAGAGTATTTTTCATTTCATTCTTTGCTTCTCCTACAGTATAGCCTGTTATAGTTGTTATCGTTCCGGAAATAGACTCTGTTGAATGAGAATTCGTTATCATGAACTGATCAACTGAGCTGTTTCCCACTTCAATATCACCATAATTTAAGTTTGAGGTATCAATTGCAAATGTTCCTCCCACATCACCACCAACAGTGAAAGTAACCGGAAGTGTTTTGGTTGCTTCATCTAGATCATTTGAGGATATGATAATATCTGCAGTATAAACACCATCTTCCAGATCAGTTGCATCACAAGTTGCTGTGATAGTATCACTTCCAACTCCTACTATGCTTCCAGAGTTCGAATCAAGTGACAACCACTCAGCTGTAGCTTGAAATTGAATAGCCAAATTAGCTTTTAAGTATGCCGCATCTTTTATTACTGTAGAACCATCTGTTCCACCAAAATTCTCAATTCCAACTGTTGCTGTGTTTACAGTTGAAGCTCCAACTTCCTGATACTGATATACGATCTTTCCACTTGAGTAAATCAATACCTGCGCAGTATTGTAACTTGTTGTATTATAGTGAGGAACCCCGTTATATTCTACAATAAATCGCGAATTTGCACTATCATAGTAGTAATAAATATTTCCTCCGGTGTTAGGTGATAGATCATCCCATATCAATGCCAAAAGATCATTTGGAACTGTAGCGGATGGAATGGTTCCATTGGTGTATGCATCGTCAGCATCAGTGAATGTTAAAAATCCATTTGAGCATACCTTTACAGTGTTATATGTATTTCCATAAAAATTAAAATCAAAACCAATACTGATATCAGATGACAATTCATCATCACCCAATGTTACTGATGTTCCTATACCTGTTATATCAACCCAATTGTAAACAGGACCACCTACTTCATCTGAGTCAGTCCACTTGTAACCAAATGTATCAGGTCCACCACTGCCTTTAATTTCTTTTCCACCGGTGTAATTTATACTGATGCTGTAATCAAGTGTACCACTATCAGTATTTTCTACATCAAATGTTTTTATTGCAGATCCTCCTGATGCAGCTGTAGCTGACAAACTTGTAGGATCTAAATTTATATCAGGAACGATTCCTGTTCCGGAAACTGAAACATACTCTGTTGAATGATTTGTATCTGATGAAGTAATTGTAATATTTCCATTGAAAGAACCTGCAGATGTAGGTTCAAATACTAAATTAAAAGTTTTAGTGTCATTCGGTCCTACAGAATAACTTAGAGTATTTTTAACGGATTTAACTACAATTTCACCTTTTGCTGCTACGGAAACTACGTAACCGGTTATTGTAACGATGTCTCCAGTCAATGTCTCTGAATTATGAGAATTTGATATTATAAACTGCTGAGATGAGTTACTTCCAACACTTACACTGCCGTAAGATAACGACGTTTCATTTATTGCGAAAGTTCCTCCAATATCACCTGTTACCATCATAATCGATTGCTCTGTCTCTAAGTTAAAACCAGTCACAGTAACTGTTACATCAGATGCAACTGCAAAACCGTGATCCAATGAAACATTTCCACTTGAGTTTGTAAGACCCGTTACATTTACTCCACTTTGATACAATGTTACTCTTGCACCTTCAACTGGGCTACCACTTGCTGTAATAGTTGTTGAATAATTTCCCGGTAGCAATGTTGTGTTTGAATTATCAATTAAAGTTGGTTGATCCGTTCTCATTTGTACTGTAACATCTCCAAAAATAGTCCATGCTTCCTGAGTATCTCTTGTTGAAGCATCAGTCGGATTATCTAAAAGCATTTGGTTCGATGCATTGACAGCGATTGAACCAAAATGAGTTCTCTGTTCTGTTATAGTTACACCTTCTTGTCCTGCATGGGCACTGTAATCATATCCACCTACTAAAATATCATTAAAGTAGTCTTGCCCAACCATTGGAGGATACCAAGGTTGACTAATTGTTGACCACATACCGACAACTGCACCACCATTTGTATGTCTTAACCATGTTTCTGCAAAACAATCTCCGCCTGTATATGCCAAGTTTCCTACAAGGCATGCTACAGAAATTACGACTGGCAATCTATTTTGGTTGATCGTGCCTAGAAGATCAGAATTGTAGTAATATCCACCATCAATTGATTGAAAACAATCATAATTTCCATGTCCAGTATAGTTTACTATTGTTGTACCATCTTCCAAATATTCTACTATCTTAGTTTTAGTGTATGAATCAAGACTTTGATAGACAGTGTTCGCTGTTGTGTATGTAAATGGTAAAAGTCTTCCATCAATTATATTTTGTGAGTGCTCATAATCAATTTCACCATCATCTCCAGGACCTTCATCGCCAGCAATGTTTAAACATGTATCATACCAAGATCCACCAATTTCTGGATTTTTTTCGTAGTTGATAGCTTTGTTTATCTGATTTGTTACACCTGCTTCATCTTCAACTGAGAATCTTCCAACGATAATATCCATATATTGATCAGTTCCAACTACACAACCTAACATTGGATCTTGAGAACCCATAGTTGAAGTTGAACTGTTTAGATATTCAGATTTTAAAGCTGCCCAATCACCTACCAATTGTACATAAAGGATGTTTGGATTTGAATCATACTCCGTTTGAATATCATCAGAAACATAAAGGTCAGTACCGTATGATACTTCCAGAGTATTTACAGTATATCCCATCTCTTCTTTCCATTGAATATAAGGCTGCAATGCTGCTAATCCACCATAAGAAGATGTGTAAACAATAAGTATCTCACCAAGTTCTCCAACATCCATCACTTTCGTTTCATCGTAGTTGATGAACATACCTTTGTACATTCCACTCATCTCAGAAACTATTGTTGATGATTTTGTGATCAATTGATTCTCTGGTTTTGTGTCATTATCTGTAAGAGTTACTGTGATATCCTTGTAAACTCTTAAAATCTGTGTTGCCGCATTATATTGGAAAGGATGAACGATTACACTTGTTCCTCTTACATCTCTCATGATGAAAGGTGAAGTTCCTTCTATAATATTTCCTGGATACCACGAATCTGTTACTGATTCACTTGCGATTTCGTAAGGTATTTTGCTTATATCCATACTTCTTGACATAATACCTCTTGAAGGTAGCAATGGGTGATCTAATTTGATCTCCACATATTTACCAGCATCGT
>WTAK01000060.1 GCA_013139625.1 Candidatus Delongbacteria bacterium
CTGATGCTAAGACTTTAGCTCACTTACTTAAGTATGATTCTATCCATGGAAGATTTGATGGTACTGTAGAGCATACAGACAACTCAATTATCGTTAACGGCAAAGAAATAATGATCTCGGCTGAAAGAAATCCTGCAGACATTCCTTGGGGTAAACTTGGAGCAGAATATATTGTTGAGGCAACAGGTATCTTTAGAAAGAAAGAACAATGTGAACTTCATTTAAAAGCCGGAGCTAAAAAAGTTATTTTAACTGTTCCTTCAAAAGATGAAATTGATAATACAATAGTTCTTGGTGTTAATGATTCTGAACTTAGAGCAGAAGATAAGATCGTTTCAAATGCTTCTTGCACAACAAATTGCTTAGCTCCTGTAGCTAAAGTTCTTAACGATAAATTTGGTATTGTTAAAGGTTTAATGAATACAATTCATGCTTATACAGGCGATCAGAAGATCTTGGATGCACCTCACAGTGATCTAAGAAGAGCAAGAAATGCTGCTTCAAATGTTATTCCTACTACTACCGGTGCTGCTAAAGCAGTAACTAAGGTAATTCCTGCATTAGCCTGAAAACTTGATGGTTTCGCAGTAAGAGTACCTGTAATTGATGGTTCAATGGTTGACCTGACAGTAGAACTTGAAAAACAAGTTACTAAAGAAGAGATCAACGCTGCTATTAAAGAAGCTGCTGAAGGTCCAATGAAAGGTATTCTAAAATTTAATACTGATCCTATTGTTTCAAGTGATATTATCGGTGATCCTCATTCAAGTATTTTTGATGCTGATCTAACAATGGTCGTTGGTGGTAATCTTGTAAAGATAGTTACATGGTATGATAATGAAGCAGGTTATTCAAATAGAGTTGTGAACCTTCTGGAAAGAATAGCTGCAATATAAAAAGATCGTGATTTTAAGGGGCGATTTTCTCGCCCTTTTTTTTTGGAGAAAAATGAATAAAATAATCGTTTACATATTTGTAGTCCTCCCGATGCTTTTTTGGTCACTTACCTTCGTTTGGTATAAGATCATCCTGGAGTATATCGGACCGATCTCTGTTATCTTTTTCAGATTAGTATTTGCTGCAGGTCTTTTGATAATAGTGACAAAATTCTTCTTCAAGGAAAAAGATAAATTAGTTTACAAAGATTATAAATACATCTTCATTTTAACCCTGTTTGAACCATTCCTGTACTTCCTCGGTGAATCTTACGGAATGGAATATGTTTCTCCGACAATAGCAGCGGTAATGATATCCATGATACCTGTTCTAACTCCGATCTTTGCATATAAGATCTTGAATGAACGACTAAATGCTTTTAATTTCATCGGTTTGATCTTATCCTTTTCAGGAGTGGTTTTGATCATAATAAATCCGGGTTCAGCATCAGACTTTACTTTCAAAGGAATTGCACTTTTAATGGTGGCAGTTCTGGGTGCTGTTGGATATGGAATAACTGTCAAGAAACTTTTATCTGATTATTCATCAATTACTATCGTGAAATATCAATGTATTTTTGGTACATTCTTATTCTTGCCTTTATTCTTTCTGTTAGAATACAATGAAACCACTATAAGCCTTTCAAACGCTATTTCAGATGGTACACTTTTTACAATTGTTTCTACTGTGATATATATGTCATTCTTTGCGTCTGTGATGTCTTTTGTGCTGATTATAAAACCTATAAGAGAACTTGGGATATCAAAGACAAATGTGTTTACGAATCTTATACCTGTGTTCACTGCTGTTCTATCATATTTCATGATCGGGGAAACTTTTGATACTAAAAAGATCGTAGGTATCTTGATCGTTATCACCGGTATTTTACTATCTCAGATGAAAGGGTTATTTAAGAAGAAAACTTTTCAAATAATGTCGTTATTTCGTTAAAATCATTTTCTTAGTAATACTCATTCCATTAGCTTTAAGACTATAGAAATACATACCTGAATTTAAGTTACTTGCATCTAAATTAACAGTATGAATCCCTGCCTCTTTACTTCCATTTTCAAGTTCAGAAACAAGCTGCCCTTTAATGTTATAAATACTTAATTTCACATCACTTCTTATTAACAAGGTAAATCTGATTTTAGTAGTTGGATTAAACGGATTTGGATAATTCTGCTCTAATGTGAAATTTGATAATAGTGTATTTGATAAATCACGAACACTACCTCCTCGAACCGTAATTTCAGCACCTGCTTCAGCTTCCACAATTGCGTTAGGTTCAATTATTAAGTTCGTACCTTCTTCCAATATTAGCTCTGATCCTGCTAATAATTTCAATGTTGAGCCATTTTGTACAACCATATCAGTGCTAGGAACTAATGAAACTTTAGAGTCATAATCTAAGATCAATTCAGCACCTGTTTCAATCGTAAAATTTTCTCCTACAAAACCTTCACCAATTATAATCTCAGATGTTCCTGCCGAAATTGGTTTTGACCAATAATTTCTATATACAGTAATCTCTGCAAACTCACCATCTTCACCATTCATATAAACAGCGATATGAGTATCCTTCAATTTCCATGAATCACTTGATGGATATGTAGTTGGTGTGAATTTATTCCTTTCAGGAACATAACCTGTAAAGAAATCTGTAGGTAAACTTCTAGCATTAATAGCATTATCTGCTTTCCAATATGGACCCAAACCATGTTCAGGACTATATGGATTTTTATTTAAATCATCTAACCAATCCACATCTTTTTTCCCGTTGTAATAATCTCCATTTGTGTTCAGGTAAGGAATTCCATTTTTAGTTATAGAAGAGTCGGGATCTCTGAATAAATCAATACTATTACTCCAATACCTTGGGTAAGGTGTTGCGATCTCAATATCCATTGTTGGCATATATGTATCTGAATTAATAACGTGAGTTATTAAGACTCCTTTACTTTCACCTTGATACCCCAACCCGGAGATCTCATCGTACATTTCTGCATTTCTATATTCTATGAGAAAGTATTGTGATTCAACCCCACTACCTAATGATGGGCGATATAAGTCACCATCTTTATGATCTATTGCAACCGGGATCTTGATCGCAGTCTTATCTCCTAATTCAGCTTTACTTACAGCCTTAATACGAATATCTGTTTTATTTTCACTTACTCTTTCTTCTATCAATTCTACATCTGTGACTTCTATATATCCAAGTCTTATCATATCATTCGTTGCAAAAGAAAACAACCCATAACGGGCATATGGACTAGGCAAGAAAGTGTTATGCCACATCATACTGAACGGCCCATTAGTAGTGTTTGCTCTACCAGCAAAATCACCATTGATCTCTGCATCATATTCGGGTGAATCGTCAAATTCATAATCATTGCCCGTATCTCTTAGATTTAGCATAGAATGACCTAATTCATGTACATTAATTGCTAATAGATCAGCTAAATTCCCGTTATGTTGTGAATAGCATGGTTCACCATTGTAATAAGTGGAACCACTTATGCCTGCCTCCACTGTTTTAAAATTATAACAAACAATATTATTTGGATCATCAAGTAAAGCCTGCATATAATTATCAATCCCATACACAGTGTAATAATAATAATCAATTACATCATTTATTGTAGCACCAACAGAATCCATAGTAGAATAAGAAGAAATATTGTCGAGCACCCATAAACCATCATCTCTTTCAGGATTTTTTTCAAAGTTTACAATAACGTTTAATTTATCCTTAGTCATTTCTGAGTAATAGTCCGGTATCGCATCTGCAAAATAATCATACATTGATAACGACCCGTTTTTTTGAACATACTCTTCTATTGATTCAATTTCATTCGGATTTTCTAACTTAGGTATCGAGAACATTGTTGGAAACATAATATCCGGATTCGTTTGCCATTCAGGTATATAAGTGTCAAAATCTCTATCCGCGTATTTTGCAAATATCATAGTAGCTACTTTATCTCCAACCGGTCCTTTCGTAGCTACATCCATATTAACTGCATGACTAACGATGTAGTCTGAAGTAAAGAATTCATTATTGGTTGTCTGTGAGAACAACCTTGATAAAAAAAATAAGATTAAGAATAATAAATATTTATGTCTCATAAAGCACATCCCATTTTTGCTATTGATACATTGGGATTCAGGAAGTATTATTTTATTCCGCAATCAATTCCCAATTTCTCAGATAAAACCTTAATTTGAACTAAATTAGTAGATATCTTATCATAAATACTTTTATCATCCCTAGTATAAAAATAAAAAGCGTAATTCCCCATAGCCTGCATCAATCTTACAGCTCCAAAAGCAGGTAAAGTATCCTTGAATACTTCTTCATCTATTTCAATATATTTCTTCAGAGAAAGAAGATAATGATCTATCAATTCTTCCTGCATACCTTCATAATTGATCGTACCTGAGCTATAAATAAATGAAGCCAGATCATATTGCAGTGGACCTTTTCTTCCGGATTGAAAATCTATAAAGTAAAGTTTGCCATTTTTGACCATGAAATTTCTACTTTGAAAATCTCTGTAAAAGAAAAATTCGTTAGGTTGCTGTAAAATAATATCAATAACCTTATTTTTAAAATTTAAGAAAATTTTGGGATCATATTTCTTATAGAATCTCTGCAAAAAATGCTCTTCAAATCTCGCAACATCAAATAACATATTCTCTCTATCAAAAGTTTCTCTCTGATAGCAGAATGAAAAATCTATCTTATCGTAAAGAACATTTTGTATTTTGGGAAGTGTTTCTACGATCTTAAAATATAATGATCGAATAGATTTAATATCACCTTTTGAGTTAAGTTCATCACAATATTTCTTAACAGTATCATCACCAAGATCTTCAAGTAAGTAAGATCCGCTATCTTCTGCAACAGAAACTAATCCGGGCACACCTATCCCCTGCTCTTCAAAAGTATTCCTAAATTCTAAGAAAGCTTTGTTCTCATCAATATTATTTCCGACAACACCAACGAATGTACCTTCTGAATGATAAACTCTAAAAATACTCCTCTCAGAATAATCACCCTTTAGTTTCGTGATCTTAACATCCTGCAGAGACAATTCATTACAAAATTTTTCTATACTATTCATAATCGGTATTGTCATCCTGAATTTAGTTCAGGATCTTTCCTCAAAATAAAAGTTTTAAATAATTGTTCTCAACTGAAATAAATTTCTTTTCCACAGTGTTTTCATCAGCTTTAATATTGTTAGAGATACCTACACCCTGTATAAAGATAACCTTGGAACCATCTAAGACAACTTTTAAATTATCTCTGAATACCTTT
>WTAK01000166.1 GCA_013139625.1 Candidatus Delongbacteria bacterium
ATTTCGAATTTTTCTTTTATACCTTCGATATCAAATACTTTTTGAAGTTTTGGATCATAAATAAATACATCTTCTGTCACTAGCTGAGCAAGATCTTTATCTGAGGAGTAGATATAAGTTTTAAATCCTTCCTTAGATGCTTGTTTTGCAATTACACCGATAAGATCATCTGCTTCATAGCCATCTTTTGAAATTGTAGTTATTTGGGTTGCTTCGATCATTTCATAGAGCAGTGGAATTTGATTGCTTAGCTCTTCAGGCATTTTCTCTCTGGTCGCTTTGTACTCCGGGTACATTTTATGTCTGAATGTTGGAGCTTTTGTATCTAGAACGATAGTCATGTATTCAGGTTTCTCTTTTTCGATCAAAGCAAATAGAGAATTGAAAAATCCGTAAAGAGCGCTGATGTTAAAACCTTCTTTGGTTAATAATGGCTTTGTACCGAATGCAAAGAATGCTCTGTATATTAATGCGTAGCCGTCTATAAGAAATAATTTTTTTGACATTAAATGTCTCCTAAGTAAATATGTTTGAACTATATAATATCACTTGTATATTAATAAGAACTATTAAGAACAATTACAAGCAAAATGAAAATAAAATGTAAGGTACGGTTTGAAACCGTACCCATTATTTCCAAATAAAAAAAGACGGTCATTTGACCGTCTTAAAACGCTTCCGTACGGGCGTTATTCATAACGCCCTAAAATCTATTTCAACAACATCATCTTCCTACTTTGAACAACTTTCCCATCAACACTCAATCTATAAAAGTATATTCCACTGACTAAATTACTTCCGTTAAAATTTATCTTATGAAGTCCCTTACTCTGCTTTTGATCAATTAGGCTACATACTTCCCTACCTGCTATATTAAAAACTTTTAAGTTAACTTGGACATTATTTTTCAAAGAATAACTAATAACGGTTTCAGGGTTAAACGGATTCGGATAGTTTTGGTAAAGAGTGAAGTCATTTACAGTATAATCATCAATATTAACCTTATCACTTTGACATTCATAGCATCCAATATCTATGTTCCCGATCAGTCTTGAATTACCAGCGATATCTACTTGAGGTATCATAAAAATATTTAGATCTTCTAATGTTAAATTAGGAAATCCCGAGTCAATACAGGGAGAAGTGCTTGTAATAGCATATGAAGCGTCTAATAAATCAGGATCTTCATTAATGTTATTTTCATACATTCCCGAAAAAGTGATACCATCGGATAATCCAAAGTTTGCAACTCCACCATTTATGTTATTATAGCTAAAATTTGGATCTGAGTCATCATTGTTCAGATATACTTCCCCGCTCCCGTTACCAAAGATAATATTATTAAGTAGGTAAGGGTCTGAATCCCCATCAAAATACAACCCGAAATTATCATTATCCACAATAGTGTTATTAGCTATATTTAGAGGAGATGATCCTGTAAATTTAATTCCTCCATTATTATTTACTATCAAATTATTGGAAATTACCGGACAAGCATTATTTACGGTAATTCCATAACCACCATAATTTTGAATTATATTATTTTGGAATAAAACTAAAGATGTACCATCAATTTCAATAGTTTTATCATAATACACATTACCATACGAATCAGTTACAATTAATAAAACATCCTGATTTTGACTGTCAAAAGAACTTGTATAACCTGTAATTGCGTATCTTCCTTCCAATGTCTGTATTACATCATAAGCACCATCTTCGTTACTTCCACCAAATGTTTTATCCCATTCGTATTCTCCGTTAGAATCTGTTTTCAGTAACCAGGCATCATAACTACCGCTACCGTATGAATCTGTTATTCCAGCAAATATATATCCTCCATCCAATGTTTCTTGCACCGCAAGGCCTAAGTCATACCCATTTCCTCCATAATTCTTTTTCCAAATAAGATCTCCATCATTACTGATCTTCACTAACATTAGATCATTATAACCCTGGCCAATGGACGTTTCACCAACTAAGATATAGTCACCATTGTATGTCTGCTTCACTGAATATGCAAATTCCTTCTCATTATTATCGAAATATTTATCCCATTCTTTATTTCCGTATGGATCGATTTTGATAATCCAAAAATTATAATCAAATTGATTGATATTGGAGAATCCGGTTAAAATAAATCCTCCATCAAAAGTTTGTTGTACAGAATAGGAAAAATTAACTCCGTCTATATGAAACATCTTTAACCATTCTTCATTCCCGTTACTGTCCACTTTCATTAATATAGCATCGTATACACCTATACAACCCGGCAAATCTCCATATCCTGTTATAACAAATCCTCCATCAGATGTCTCAACAACACTCCTCGCTATCTCAAGATATTTCCCATAATAAGTGTGTTCCCACACCATACCGCCTGTTGAATTCAACTTTACTAACCAGAAATTCCACATTCCAGCTACCTCATGAAGATAACCTGTGAAAACATAGCCACCATCAGAGGTTTCTGTAATAGAATACGCATGGCTCATCAAATTACCGTCAGGAAATTTTCTTTTCCAAATTATTTTTCCAGATGAATTAGCTTTTATTACACATGCACCACCACCGAAGTACTCTTCACTGAAACCACAAATAATATATCCATTATCTGATGTTTGCTTTACAGAATAACCCTTCTCATCATAAATATTATCAAAATGCCTAAAGAAACCTCTTCTTTGATCAAAATTCGAATATTTTACTCTCGAGGTATCAGATTTTGATGTTTTTGTAAAATTTAAATTAATTCCTTCAAAGTCAATAATTTTATCCGGCTCCCCTTGAGCTTGCAATTCTCCTTTGATCAGAAGGTCTATACCTGAGCCTAATGCTCTTACCTTCGTATTTGGTTCTATATATAATGTTTTCGCCGGATTTATATATGAATTCCCCACAAAAACATATGGTGAATTTTCTTCATCCCAAGTACCACTAATGTTACCTTTTATTCCATTTGTACCTTTTATTGAAAAGTTATTTGACTCATCATATATATCACTGTATAATCCAGACTCAATTCTTAATTTATAATCGTCCCCACTTGTAATATTTTTATGATAGAAATTCCATATTACTTCACCATCTGAATCTGAAAATAAACTTATTATTTTATTAGATCCTTTATATAAACTAATATACACGTCCTCAGGTATATTATCTGCCCAGAGTATTGAACTATTATTTAGCATTTCAAAAGTTTCTCCACCCACAGGGCTTAAAATTGTGATGTTACCTTTAGCCACTGTAAATGGCTCACTAAATGAGTATATTGAATCTAGTTGTGTTGATGTTATCTTTAATTTAAAATTGGTACTAAAAAAATCCAGAGGAATACTCCAGGCAAAACTACTGTCACTTGCTGTAGAATCCACTATTGTAGAATGAAAAATATCATTTTCATATAGATCAATCTTAACTCCATCAAACAAATTATCAGTCCATTGAATGTTATAAAAAATCGAACGTTCAATTTCTTCACCTGCGCTAGGTGATAATACTTCTATTGATCCTGTTAGATCCTGTAAAGTAAAATATCCTGTACTGGTGTCAAAATCAGCTGTATCTTCAAGGGAAGTTATCTTAACATGATAATCATTCCCGTTCATATTTGCTGGTACGATCCAAGTATAAAGTGAATTTGAAGGAGTTGATGTTGCGATATCTAGTAAATATTCATCACTTTTAAATAGTTCGATCTTAACATCTCCAGTTATATCGTGAGACCAAACCACTCTTAGTTCTTCACCCCGATTATACACCATATTGTCTTTTGGTAAGAGTATAATAATTTCTGCAAATAATGAACATATTAACAACAAAAATAAAATCAATGTATACTTTTTCATTCTACTCCCCAGAATATTTATATAATAAAAATTTATTTATGCTTATAACTACTTATATTCATAATAGTCATTTTCTTAACGTTAAGCAACAAAAAAACTTTTGAATTTCTTATTTATTGAAATAATTAATATTATTCCATATATTCTACAAGCATTAATTAAATTAAGAAACTACAATGTCCAGAATACTTTCAATAGATCACGGTGAAGTCAGAATAGGTTTGGCAATGACGGACCCAATGAAAATAATCTCATCTCCTTTCAAGACTATAAAAAATACCGGAGATGAAAATGTCTTAGCTACTTTAAAAGATATAATTCTGGAAAATGAGATTGAATTGATAGTACTGGGATATCCTATTGGTTTGAACGGTCAGAAAACAAAGAAAACTGAGCATATTGAAAAATTTGCAGAAAGATTGAAAGATCTTGGAAAACCGATTGAACTTTTCGATGAAAGTTTTTCAACTGTCAGAGCTCATCAGATCATTCACGAAATGGGTAAGAAAACAGGCAACAGTAAGGATATAATTGATGCCTTAGCTGCTCAGGTAATACTTGAGGATTACTTACGGTCGATAGGATAAATTATGAAAGACTTTTTCACACAATTTAAAGCACCGGAAAACATGAAGCGACCTGATGGTTCATCAAGGTTTGCTTTCGTTACATTCCTAATGATGAATGACAGCTATATGGCATCTACTTTGCTAATGGCTTACGGCTTGAAAAAACAAAATTCTCAGGCTGATACAGTTTGCATGGTTACCGATGAAATAGATGAAGAAACTATCAAACCTTTGAAGATGATATATGACCATGTTATCAGAGTAAAAAGAATCTTTGTTCCTCATAAAGAAAGAAAAGGAAGAGAAGACAGACCTCTCTGGTTTACTCGCTTAAATTCATTACTTCTTGGTCATGACGGAGGTTACGGACTAAACTATGAAAGAATTTGTATCCTTGATGCTGATGTTTATCCACTGAGACATTATGATTCTCTGTTTAATATTGGAGCTCCGGCAGGAATGCTGAACGAAAAGAAATCCAACTGCCTTGAATGGGATGAAAAAGGCAAATATGTTTATCCTGACTCTATTGAAAATGAAGGTAAATGGAACTGGCATAGAAGGTATGAACCTGATGCTCCACATGGAGCTGATATCCCTAAAGAGATAACTGATAGACCGATGCACGATGTAGCAAATCTTGGCCTAAATGGATCGATCTATGTATTTGATACTTCGAAGAAAGAACTTGAAGATATAATTGAAGATGTTGAGAGACCTGAGATAAAGAAACTTGTCGGAGATCTTTTCAAATGGCCTGATATGCAATATTTTACAATCAGGTGGTCCGGGCAGTGGAAGAGTATTGATATAAAGTTCAGTTCATTCAATGGTTATCCGGGATTGAAATACCTTTGCGGATGTCATTATTCGGGATTCAAACCTTGGTATTTCAATAAAAAAGGTCTTAAAAATTACATGGAGCATGAGGATTTCTTATTTTGGTATAAAAGCTTTCTTACAATGGTAGAAAAAGATTATCCTAAAATGCTTGAAATACCTAGACTTGCAAGTATCCGGAAGAAGATACTGCAACTTGGAGTACTATGACAAACAAACCTAAAATATTTATCAGTGGAGTAGCAGGATTTCTCGGAAGTCACTTAGCTGACAGGTTCATAGCTGACGGTTACAAAGTAGTCGGTTCTGACAATCTTATCGGTGGTTACTTAGACAATGTTCCTGCTGAGGTGGAATTCTACCAATATGATCTTAATTTTCATAACTCTGTAGTAAAGATTACCAAAGGCTGTGACATAATATTCCACACTGCCGCAACTGCTTATGAAGGTTTAAGTGTATTCAGTCCGTTCTTTATAACTAAGAATATTGTACAGGCATCAGTCTCTCTGATAACTGCAGCCATAGCAAATAAAGCTAAAAGATTTATTTTCTGCTCTTCAATGGCAAGATATGGAACGCAGGATATTGTCCCTTTCACTGAAGATATGACACCGAAACCTCAAGATCCTTACGGAATTGGTAAACATAGCAGTGAATTATTTTTGAAAAACCTCTGTGATATTCATGGAATGGAATATGTGATAGCTGTGCCGCATAATATAATTGGTCCCAGACAGAAATACGACGATCCGTATAGAAATGTTGCAAGTATCATGATAAATCTTATGCTACAGGGAAGGCAGCCGATCATCTATGGTGACGGAGAACAGAAGCGATGCTTCAGCTTTATTCAAGACGATATTGATATTCTTTACAAATTGGCTTTTGAAGATAAAGCTGTCGGAGAAACAATTAACATTGGTCCTGATGATGAATTCATTACGATCAATCAACTGGCGCAAACTATTGCCGACCTTTTGGATTTTGATCTCAAACCAATTTATAAAAGATCACGACCTCAGGAAGTATTACTGGCAAATTGTTCTGCAAATAAAGCAAGATCCATGTTCGGTTACGATCCTTCGGTAAAATTAACAGATGGGCTTCAAGCTATGATAGACCATATAAAAGAGCGAGGAACAAAACCTTTCAAGTATCACTTAGACCTTGAAATAATAAATGAAAAAACTCCTGAGACATGGAAGAATAGACTCTTCTAATCGGTTTAAGTCATATAATCTATCCTAGCGGGATACAACACCTATACCCACAGGTTTCAACCTGTGGATCAAAAAATCTTAAATGCCATGCAAAAAACTAATATCAAAATACTTCACCGATCAGAAAACGAGATAGTCGTTTTCAAACCGTCAGGTATTGCTACTCAGCTGAGCAATGATATCAAAGGTTCTTCACTGGAGAATATTCTGAAAGAACAATTAGGGGTTAATGATCTATTTTTCCCTCATCGTTTGGACAGGATCACTTCGGGATTGTTATTGATAGCCTTACACAAAGAAGCTATTGCTTTTTACGGTGAAGAAATCAAATCCACACATTTTCAAAAATATTATGTCGCTCAAGTAGAGAATAATACTGAGGATATCATAGGATTAATCGGAACTCATAAACGATATTTGAAAGTAGAAGGTAATGTAAGTAAGATCGTAAATAGTGGGGGAAAACCTTCTTTTCTTGATATTTTAGAAATTCAACCCAGCTCAAAAAATAAAAACAATTATGATGTATTTATAAGGCTGATAACGGGAAGAATGCATCAGATAAGAATAATGCTTGCCGATCTTGGAATTCCTCTGTGTGATGATCATTTATATAATAAAAAAGCCGGTTCAAAGAACCGACTTAAAAACAATTTCTACTTAGAAAGTATTATTTTAAAATTTAAAGATATGGATGAAAATTACCACACTATTTATTCTTCTCCAGAGCACCTTGAATATCTGAATTAAATTTATCCAAAGCCAACTGCAAAGCCTTATTTTTATCATTAAGATCTTCAATCGCACTATTAAGCATCATAGTTTTCACCTCACTATTTTTCTGTATATGCTCAATTTTTGCATCATAATATAACCATGAGTTTAAAATACAGATTATAGCTGTAACTAAAATAATGGAGAGTGCTGTAACCATATCCACTTTCTTTTTTACTTTCTTCTCTTCCATAATTTCCTCCAGTATATATTAACCTAAATAATCTCTTAAAGTTTTAGATCGTGAAGCATGTCTCAATCTTCTAATAGCTTTTTCTTTTATCTGCCTTACTCTTTCTCTCGTAAGACCAAATTTAGTTCCGATCTCCTCGAGTGTCATAGAACTCTCTTTCCCGATCCCAAAGTAGAGAACTATTACTTCTTTTTCTCTATCTGTTAAAGACTCTAAAGCATTTTCTACCTCTTCTTTCAATGAATCATCGAATAATTCTTTGTCGGGCGCAGGATCTTTTTCATTCTTCAAGACATCAAGAAGAGTATTATCTTCACCGGGATTAAATTGAGCATCAATGGATAGATGCTTTCCTGATATCTTAAGAGTATCACTTACTTCTATTGCTGTGGTATCTAATGCATTTGCTATTTCTTCAGAAGTTGGTTCTCTCTCATACTTCTTCTCTAACTTGGCTTTGATCTTACTTATTTTATTTAATGCTCCAACTTTATTTAGAGGTAGTCTTACGACTCTGGATTGTTCTGCTAAAGCTTGAAGAATACCTTGCCTGATCCACCATACTGCGTAAGAAATAAATTTAAAACCCCTAGTCTCGTCAAATCTTTTGGCAGCTTTTATCAGCCCCATGTTACCCTCATTGATCAAGTCACTCAAACTTAAACCTTGACTCTGATATTGCTTGGCAACCGAAACTACAAATCTCAGATTTGCTTTAACCATCTTCTCAAGAGCTATTTCTCCGGCTTTGCCACCTTTTTTCATCTTTTGAGCAAGGATCACTTCTTCCTTTGCAGTGATCAAACTTTCTCTGCCAATTTCTTGCAGATATTTATCCAATAGATGATTACTTCTACCTAGTCCACTAGCTTTTGCCATGGAGTATTCCCGACTAATTTATGTTAAGCAAGAATTTATTGCTTAATCAGTATATACTCTTTTCTTCCTTTTCTCAAGTACTTTATTATATAATTTACTTTCTTATCTTCTACGATTTTTGCGATTTTTTTGAAATCTTTTATGTTTTTCACCTTGTATTGAACGCCAGATATTATTGCTTTAGTAAGTATATCACCAACCGTCAACTTGCCAAATAGTTGAGATTCCTCATCAACCTTTGTAATTATTATTCCAGCATCTGTCGTTAATTTATATTTTTCTTTTATCTCTTTATTTACATTTTTTAATGATAACCCCAAAAGTTCTTCACTCTCATTTTCATCATTAGTTTTTCCATCTTTTTTGTTTAAACCGAGTAATTTTCCTCTATCTCCTAACTTTACTTTGAAAGTTTTTTCCTTTCCATCTCTTAGGATAACAAATTTAATTTTTTCATCCGGTTCAAATGCTGCCAACTCAAATCTGAATTTGTCTAGAGTTATGATTGGTTTACCATTCATCTCAATTATAATATCATCAGCTCTTAGACCTGCTTTTTCTGCCGGAGTATCTTTTTCCACTGTGGCAATAAGTATTCCATTTTGATCTTCATCAAGACCTAAAGGTTCCCTTTCACCATTAACAATTGCTTTAGGGAAGATTCCTAAATAAGCTCTTTTAACTATTCCGTCATTTTGTAAATTTGTAGCAACTTTCTTAGCTAAATTGATCGGTATTGCAAAACCGATGCCTTGAGCCTGAGAATTTACTGCTGCATTTATACCAATAACTTTTCCATTCATACTTAATAGAGGACCACCACTGTTCCCTGGATTAATTGCTGCATCTGTCTGGATAAAATCTTGAAATACAGGTCCACCCATAATACCAAGACCTGATCTATCTTTTGCACTGACAACACCGACTGTAACTGTTTTCTCTAAACTATACGGAGAACCAATTGCAATTACCCAGTCGCCAACCCATAGTTCATCTGAATCTCCCAGCTCAAGAATATCCTTCTTATTAAAATCTTTATCTATCTTAATAACTGCAAGATCAGTTTCAGGGTCAGTTCCTATGATCTTTGCATCTAACTCATCTCCGTTACTCAATCTAACTAAAATCTTATCAGCTTTTTCCACTACATGATTATTTGTCATTATATACCCATCTGTAGAATAGATAAATCCTGAACCTTCACCTCTCTGAATATGTTTTTTTGTTTTTGGCTTTGGTTGCGTCTTTCTTCTTCCGAAGAAATCATCTAAGAAAGGATCTGATTCAAAAAATTTATCATATGGCGATCGGTAATTATATTCAATACTTCTTTCAACTTTAATATTTACAATAGCCGGCATAACCTCTTTTGCAATAACAGCAAATTGGCTATGTCCATCCTCGTTACAATATAGATTATCTACAGTCCTACTCTCTGCAGACACATTATCTGTAAGGTCAAATCTGGCAGTCAATAGAACTCCCAGCATTATAAATACTGCTACCAATGTTATATTTTTTAGCATTTTCATTTTTGTCTCCTGTTTTTTGTTTTCAAATACATGGTTCAGAAATTATACAAGATTTAAAATTACATTGTTCCTGAATATAATTTATTTTTATTTTCGTAAGGGACGCAGATCTGCGTCCCCTACAAAAGATGATATTATTTGTTTTTTATTCATTAATACAATAAATTGTCTTTAATAAAAAACAATCCGGAAATCGAAATGAAAAACATTATTATATTAACGATCATTTTTGCATTACTTCTATTATCATCATGTACTACATCCAGAAATCGAAGCGCAGGCAAACTTTCAGACGCAATGGAGAAATCATCTGATGATTACGAAGGAGAAAGAAAAATTAAAGCTGTTGTTACCGAAGATGAAGAAGATGAGGATGAGTATGATGGACACGGTGGTTATAACGGAGATACAAACTATCATAATGAAAATCCATTATTTGTCACATATGAAAAAGAACAGTCAACAAATGTTCTTATCCCTCAAGATCAGTGGCTCGGATTTCAGTTTGGTACAGGTTTTCTCAGCTCTGAGAGTTTTTACGGACTTTCATCTTTTTCACTTACTGGAAATATGTTCACTTCTAAAAAGAGATCTTTAAGTTATGAATTTGGGTTTGATTATTCTCCTCTACAGACAGCAGAAATTGATTTAAATGACAGCACAATTGTAAATGCCTTAGAAGGTGGAATTGTTTCTCTCCATGCAGGATTTCAGAGAAGATTCTATGTAACACCAAAGCATACTTTCCTTGGGAATTATTATTCACTTGGGGCAAGGGTACATGCTATGTTCTGGGAATATAAAAATGAATTAGAAGTGATTGAATACGATGAATATGATAATCCTATCGGCACTGACTATGTTAAACATGACCATATTTGGGGAGTTGATCTAAATGCAGCTGTAGGTTTTAATTTAATGCAGTTCAAGCATCTAAGAATTGGGGTTGAGTTTAATCCCGGGATAACTATTTGGTGGTTTGATACATATCAAGGGTTCACGAATGATGTATTCGCACCTTTTGTGTATTTGAAAACAAATTTTCGATTCTTACTCGGTGGGTAGGGAGTTAGAAGTTATAAATTTAAAAGGAATCTAAAGATCGCAATAATCCGCAATATCCTTTATGCTAATTTTATTTGATTTATATTCTTTATTCAAATTATCTTTCACCACTATTTGTAACTTTTTGTTTATTGTTTTTGTCTTATTGATAATATCAAGTAAATCTTTGTCCCCTCCGATTTTCATATGTACACTACAACTCTCTGCTGGCTCTAATGCTTTTGGATAATTTGTTTTATCATTAGGTGATAACCATTGAAAATTTCGAGTTCCTGTTGTGTTCTTTGGAAATAATAGAGCTGGTCTTTTAATGAACTTCTTAGTCTTCGATAGGTTGACAATTTCTACACTAAGATTCCATGAAGTGTCGCTTGTTATACCAGTTCCCATAGATTGTTCAAATGAGCCTGTAAAATAGGCACTTACCTTAATTTTTTGTTTGTTTTGCAGAATAAATACTAAGATATTCCAAAATAATGCGATAGTGCTGATGATAGCAGCGTATCCTGCTATCCATGGTATAATTGATGAAGTTTGCATGATAATTATTCCTTATTTCTATTTTAGTTAGCAAAAGTTATTATTGCCGCAATAGTAGAAACTATCATTGATATAACTGTAATAACCACAAAAAACACCATCATATTCTTAAGAGATTTTAAGTATAATATCTGCCTAAACTGAAGTAAATTATTCTGTTCCTCAGAATTCAAATCTGATATCATGCGATAATAAGTTAATCTTTCCAACTCTTTTCTAAATGGGTAAACCCCTGCAGGAAGTTCTTCGTCTTTACTTTCAATTTCTTGAAATAATTCAAACTCTTCTGGTGTACAATATTCTCGTTTCGCAATTCCTAATTCTACCATCATTTCATTCATTTCTTGTTTCAACTCTGTCATATCCAACTCCTATTTAACAAAACTTTCATTTATCTACAATTATGTAATTTTTCGTAACAACCCTGATTTTTTATTGTAATTTTATTAAGATAATAATTATCGCTTAGCAACACAACTTTTAAATCTTTTAATTTCCTAAGACAAACAGCTTTGCGTTCCTCTTATCATATATTTTACGATCGGTACTTGAACGAATGTGAAAAGTATCGTTGAGAAAAATATACCACGTCTGCCATTCGATAAGAGGCAGACCGATACTGCAATAAATCAGCACACTGCTAGGAGATTAAATGGCAGGCTAGATTTTTGGTTACTTTTGATTAATGCAAAAG
>WTAK01000007.1 GCA_013139625.1 Candidatus Delongbacteria bacterium
TTTTTCTATATAAAAATCCATCTTCACCGTGTTTTCTATATAACTTGACCCATTTGCTAACGGTACTCCTATTTAACCCATAGTATTTTGATGCTGAGATAATATTAGTATCAATCGCAAAAAATACTGTTTTTCTTTTTAGATCAGGTAGATATTTTTCGGCTCTTGTTGACATATTCCATTCTTTACTTAAACTATCTATTAAAAATATGAAATATCTTTAAAATTATCCAATAAAAAGAATTGTAATAATAATGGAGTACTTTTCTATACTTCCAAAGGTAAATTAACAGGTATTAGAAAATCTATTGGGCGCTTTTTACTCAATAAAGGATTCAACTTATACGATAGAAATGATTCTATACCATTCAAAAGTTTGGTGGGGAATATAGCCCATGTAACCTTAAGCTCTCCCAAATCTTCATATTTCATTATTTCAGAATCGTTTTTATATTTGCTTAAATTTTCAGAAAGGGGACCTTGTCCAACTCTTAATACTTTAACCGTATCTGAGTAATCCCAGATTACATAAACAAATCCGAAAGAATCAATATCATTTTGCACAAAATCAATTTCATTAAGATTGTACCAATTATTATTTTCATCTCGTTGCCACATTGCTATAAAATTCACATCCATCTGCTTATCCTCCAAGATTTGACCAATTACCTTCAATTTTTCCCATAAAAAAAAGGGACATCACTTTCACTATTGATATCCCATCTCAAAGGCATTTCCCAAAGCCCGCTCAACAAGATAAATAAGAAAGCAACGCCCCTTATATAACAAGGCTTGCCTCTTACAAATTCTGTTAAGCTTTTAAAAATTGGGAAATTTTTTGAGGTGGAATTCGTAGTAACAAAAATTTAGTACAAATTTTTGTTAAATATTTAATTTAATCCTTTTGTATTACTCCTATTTCGATAATTATTTTCACAATTATTAGAAATCTAAAACAAAAAATACTAAATGCAAGAAATTAATAAAATTAAATACTCCTAGATTCCCTGATCAAGTCAGAGAATGACAATATTTCTATCCGATTTTCGTTTTAGTGTGAAAAAATATACAGAAAAATTTCTTGCATTTATTTAATAAGAATCTAATATTGATATTCTTATTAATATGGACAAAAATTAATTTTTAATAAAAAAGAGGGTAAGATGAGAATCGTAAGAAAGAATCCCCAAAGAGTTTCAAGTCTTCCTAATGAACCTGTAGATCTAGTATTGATAGATGGATTACTGGAAAAGTACGCAGGAAAAAAGGGAAGTATGATACCTTTATTGCAGGGTACACAAGAACTTTACGGATATGTACCTAAAGTTGCGATCGAGAAAATTTCAGAGAAGACCGGACTAAGCGTAAGTAAAATATTCGGTGTGACAACTTTTTACTCACAATTCAGATTAAACCCGGTAGGTAAAAATATAATTAAAGTTTGTCATGGAACTGCTTGTCATGTTCAGAATGCGAAGGCTATTACTGCTGCATTAATGAGAGAACTTGGCGTAGAAGATGGCGGAACAACTGATGATAAAATATTCACACTTGAATCTGTAGCTTGTTTAGGATGCTGTTCTTTAGCACCTGTAATGATGATCGGAGAAGATACTTTCGGTAAGTTAACAGGCGATTCTGCTACAAAGATTATCAAAGAAATGAAGAAGAATGAAAATAAATAAAACAGGGAAATAAAATGAGTAAACCAAAAATTATAGTAGGGCTGGGAAGTTGTGGTGTAGCTGCCGGAGCCGGAAAGGTTTATAGCAGACTTCTTGAGATACATGAGAGTGATCCCGGTTTATTTGAAACAGGGAAAACAAGCTGTATAGGAATGTGCTATAGAGAACCTTTAGTTGAGATCACTGATGATAAAGGCAAATGTCTTTACGGAGATGTTGACGATAAAAAATTAGAAGAAATAATTGAAAGTCACATAAAAAATGGTCAAGCAATAGAAAAGTATGCTGTTTATTCTGAAACTTTTTCAGGTGAAGAGCAATATTTTATAGATAAGCAAGATAAGATCGTTCTTAGAAATTGTGGTATGATGGATCCTGAATCTATTGAAGAATATGAAGGTAGGGATGGTTACGAAAGTATTAAGAAACTTATAAATGAGAATATCTCTGGAGATCAGGTTATTGAAACGATGCTTGCTTCAGGCCTTAGAGGTAGAGGTGGTGGTGGTTTCCCAACCGGATTAAAGTGGAAATTCGCCAGAGGAAATAAGAGTGATGAAAAATATGTTATTTGTAATGCGGATGAGGGAGATCCCGGAGCATTTATGGACAGGTCCGTTCTCGAAGGAGATCCGCACTCGATCCTAGAAGGTATGATCATAGCGGCATATACAATAAATGCAACAGGTGGAGTTATCTATTGCCGTGCAGAATATCCTTTAGCAGTGAAAAGACTTAACCTTGCAATTTCTCAAGCTCATGAAAAAGGTTATCTGGGAAAAAATATTCTTGGAAAAGAAGGTTTCAATTTTGATATCTACGTGAAAGAAGGTGCCGGAGCATTTGTTTGTGGAGAAGAGACAGCACTTATCGGTTCTATCGAAGGTAAAAGAGGAATGCCGGACAAAAGACCTCCGTTCCCTGCAGAATCAGGACTTTGGAACAAGCCGACAAATATCAATAATGTTGAAACTTTCGCAAATGTACCTTGGATAATCTTAAATGGTGCAGAAGCATACGCAAAGCACGGAACTGAGAAATCCAAAGGGACTAAAGTATTTGCTTTAGCCGGAAAGATCAAGAATTCAGGTCTGGTTGAAGTTCCTATGGGTATCACTATCAATGATATTATCTTCAAGCTGGGTGGTGGGATCAAAGACGGTGGAACTTTCAAGGCAGTTCAGCTTGGTGGACCTTCAGGTGGATGTATTCCTGCATCATTAGGTACTACTATCGTAGATTATGACTCAGTGAATGCAACCGGTGCTATCATGGGATCAGGTGGTATGGTCGTAATGGATGAGACTACTTGTATGGTAGATGTTGCAAAGTTCTTCTTAAACTTTACTCAGGAAGAATCCTGTGGTAAATGTACTTTCTGTCGTATCGGAACTAAGAGAATGCTTGAGATCCTTGAAAGAATTACTGAAGGAAAGGGAGAAGAGGGAGATATTGAAAAACTTATTGAACTTGCAGATCAAATTAAAAACTCTTCACTCTGTGGTCTGGGTCAAACTGCTCCAAATCCTGTTTTAACTACGATAAAATATTTTAGAAGTGAATATGAAGCTCATATCAAGGATAAGAAATGTCCTGCAAAAGCTTGTAATGCTCTATTAACTTATACTGTGAACGAAGAAACTTGTATCGGTTGTACTGCTTGTGCAAGGGTATGCCCTACAAAGGCAATTTCAGGAAAGGTCAAAGAAATGCATTTTATTGATCAGGAAGGTTGTATCAAATGTGGTGCATGTTTTGATGTTTGTAAATTCAAGGCTATAGATCTTAACTAACAATTAACTAAGGATTTAAAATAATGGAAGAAATAAAAATTATCATAGACAACAAAGAACTTACCGGAAAATCCGGAGAAACAGTTCTTGAAGTAGCAAGAAGGGAAGGGATCGAAATTCCTACTTTATGCCATGATGAAAGGTTGAATCCATATTCATCCTGTTTTTTGTGTGTTGTTGAGATCGAGGGTTTCAGAACATTGCAACCGGCATGTTCAACAAAGATCAGCAAAGATATGAAGGTCACAACAAAGAACAAAAGAGTAACAAAGTCAAGGCAAACAGCTTTAGAACTTTTATTAAGTAACCATTATGCTGATTGTATAGCACCTTGTAAGCTAACTTGTCCTGCCGGAGTTGATGTTCAGGGTTATTTAGCTTTAATAGAAAAGGGAATGTATTCAGAAGCAGTTGGTTTGATCAAAGAAAAGAATCCTTTACCTGCGATCTGTGGTAGAGTATGTGTTAGACCTTGTGAAGTTGCCTGTCGAAGAAATCTTGTTGATGAAACAGGTGTTGGAATTGATTATCTGAAAAGATATGCAACGGATATAGATTTTGCATCAGGTAGCAGATTCGTACCTAAAGTAAAAGCATCAACCGGAAAAAAAGTTTCAGTTATCGGAGCGGGACCTGCAGGACTTACGGCAGCTTATTACTTAGCGTTGGAAGGTCACCAAGTTGACATCCTCGAAGCCAATCCTTACGGTGGTGGTATGCTTAGATACGGTATTCCTGAGTATAGACTACCTAATGAATTACTGGACAAAGAAATAGATACTATCAAAGAACTTGGTGTGACTATCAAGTACGATACAAAATTTGGTAAAGATGTAAATTACTCTGAGATTAAAGAAAACTATGATGCAATGATCACTACAGTTGGTTGCCAGAAAGGTGCTTCAATGAGAGTGAAGAACGAAGAGGCTGAAAATGTTCTTTCAGGTATTGATTACTTAAGAACTATGGAACTTACGGGCAAAAAGTATAACTTCCAAGGCAAGATCGTAGCAACTATTGGTGGTGGAAATACTGCAATGGATTGTTGTCGTTCAGCTTTGAGATGTGGTGCTGCAAAATCTTATGTTATCTACAGAAGAACTGAAAATGAAATGCCTGCAAATCCTATTGAGATCCATGAGTCAAAATTGGAAGGCATTGAATATATGCTTTTAACAGCACCAACTTTGGTAAATATGGATGAAAGTGGTAAGCTTAAATCTTTAACATGTGTCAAAATGGAGCTTGGAGAACCTGATGATTCAGGTAGAAGAAGACCTGTACCAATTGAAGGTTCAGAGTTCGATATCGAACTGGATTATATTTTAGCTGCGATCGGTCAGAAATCAGACATTGATTATGTTGAGAACATCAATCCTCACGTTGAAGGTGAGTATAAGTTGAACAGATGGAAAGATATCGATGCTGATCCTAAGACACTTCAAACAGGTGCGGCGAGTATCTTTGCAGCCGGTGATGCTGTAACAGGAGCTGCGACACTAATAGAAGCTGTTGCACAGGGTAGAGTTGCCGCAAAGAGTTGTCATCAATTCTTAACAGGGCAAGAGATCGTTGGTGAAAATTCAGAATTCGTAAGTAAGAGAGATAATTTTGAAGAACTTGAAGCAAGTGAATTCATGAATGAATTTCATCCTCAGATCTTGGAAGAAATGCCTGTTCTTGATCCTGAAGATAGACATAATTTCACAGAAG
>WTAK01000399.1 GCA_013139625.1 Candidatus Delongbacteria bacterium
AAGGGTAAGCAATAATCTTGCTTACTCAGCCTACTCATACTATGCAGGTACTAAAGAATACGGTTTCTATAGAGTAGTATCTCAAACTTCTCTAGGAAAGAAAGATGAACTTGTAAAAGTATTAAAGCATGAAGTTCAAAGACTTATTGATGGAGACATCACTCAAGAAGAGATCGACCTTTCTGTAGAGTCTTATGCTAAGATGCTTGATAGTTATTTTACTGATAATAAACTTGTCGGAACTATGACATCTTATGAATCCAGAGGCCTTGGATATAATTTCTTGAAAGAATCACTGAAGGACTTAAAAAAAGTTACTCCTGAAATGATAAAAATAGTTGCAAATAAATATTTAAACGATGCTGCTATTATTATATCTCAACCTTCTGCTGATGTTAAGAGAATTGTTGAATAGATTCAATATTTCACACAAAGAAAAAGGGCAGTTCAATTTGAACTGCCCTTTTTTTGTATTCTGAATTTGTAAGGATGAGAGAGTGATCTGCGTTCCCTACATAATGCTTTATCTATCAGTAACTCTGTTACTCATACTGATCACTTTCGGTGTTTCCTTTGTAGCATTAGTCGCAGTTACAAAGTAGAACATCTTTGAATCACCTACAGTTTTTGTCCACTCTTCTCCGTTGAATGCTCCTAATCCATCTAATACAAATGTACCATATGGGTCAGTGGATGAGTAAATAGCATACCCTACAGCATCAGCAACAGCATCCCAAGTCAATGTCACATCACCTGCCAAATAAACTAAAGCAATATTCCCCGGAGCTAACACAGGAATTCTATTTTCATATTCGAAGTATGGATAACCACCGTTAAGACTTATATGAATATTCCAAATTGGGGTAGTGAAATCCCAGTTTACGAATGTTGACTGCATTTGCATCTCTGCAGTTGTTTTACCCGTTGCGGCACCTGCACTTGAAGTTTGCCCTGAAGTTTCAATATCCCAGAAATTATCAGACATTGTAGTTCCGGTACCAATTGTTGCTACAAAACCTCTATTTGTAGGATTAGTTTCAGTGTCAAACACAACACTTCCTGTTGAATAACAATTTGTAATTATACCATTATAATTTCTTCCACAAAAAGCACCTATATCTGTATGTGTTCCAGAGGTTAGTACGACATCAACATGTGAATAACAGTTTGTAATAGTACTATTCATATATGTATAACCTGCAAAACCTCCGTTTCTATACCCATATGAAGTTGAAAATATTCCAGTTGCAGAACAATTTTGGATGAATCCTTTGTTATATCCAATAAATGCTCCTGAATGATCATATCCGACTACATTTGCATCAATAAGTCCAATATTTTTAATTTCACTGTTATCCATAGTATAACCAAAAAGTCCAACATAATTTTCTGTAGGTCGATTTATAACTAAATTTGTCACCTTATGACCTTCTCCATCATAAAATCCTGTAAAGTTAAGAGTAATATTACCGAGTGGTATCCATCCTTCACCACTTTGATATCCACTTAAATCAATATCTGCTATCTGTAAAAAATATGTACTATTGTAAGAAGCTCCAAGAAAATTTCTTACATTATCTAATTCCACTGGTGTTGAGATCAAAAATGGTTCTAATTCCGTTCCCATTCCACCTGCAAATCCCGAAATAGGATCATGAGTAATTCCTTCCCAACTTAAGAATGGAAATGCATTGTTCTCTGCATAGTTCATACCCCAGATATACTCTGTTCCATTTATATCTTCATCCTGAAAATCCCAAGTTGCATCTGTAAAAGTCGCAAGAGTTCTCATTTCATTTGTGGTTATACCTATTGCAGATCCAGCTGAAGAGCTTTGGCTAGATGTTTCAATATTCCAGAAACTATTATTTATTGTTCCCACATTAGGTCCGACAAATCCTTTATCCACAGGAGATGTAGCATCAATATATTCAACACTACCTGTCGAATATGAGTCGGTTATTGTACTCGAACCATTATAACCTGCAAAGCCTGCAATATCAAGACTAGTAGCACCAGATAATCTCGAAACAGCAGCTTGTGTATAACAATCTGTTACAGAAGTTGAATATATAACTCCTATCAATCCTCCGCAATATGAGATTCCAAGAACACTTCCTTTACTTAATGAATTGCTTACAGAGGATGAATTGCTTACATATCCTACAAGACCTCCTATATAATCAGTTCCTGTAACTACGCCTTCAGTTGAAGAATTTGTTATTATTCCAGGATTTGCATATCCAATTAAACTACCTGTGTAACTACCTCCAGTAATATCAACATTCGTTAATTCCACATTTGATATTTCAGCTCCAGTTGTATAACCGAATAAACCATTATAACTTGTGGCACTTCTATCAATATATAAACCATCGATTGTATAATGTTGTCCTTCATATTTTCCAGTAAACCTTGTAGAACTATTTCCTAATGGTAACCAACCCAGACCACCATTCCATCCAGTTGTTGGTGTTGCATCTATATCTGCGATCTGTAAAAAACAAGCCGATAAGTAATTTCTTACATTGTCTAATTGAGCTAATGTTGCGATCTGATATGGATTTGATTCTATACCTGAACCATCCGCAAAGATATTTAATACATCGTTTATTGTAAAAATCGTAGCGGCATCAATTGTAAATGTTGAAGTTCTTGGAGATGAAACGGTATTGAAAACAGCACCATCAACTTCTACCCATCCTAATGTTCTTGAATCAAATGGATCAATTCCTACTTCAAAAATATCATCTTCAATATTTTGTATTATTTCTCTTTCTGAGCGAATTCCAGATTTTGCAGTAGATTTTAAAGAAATTTTCTTTTTCAAAACAATATCTTCATCAAATGAAGTATTACTTTTGGATGCTTCGTACTTCCAAGCTTTCAAATCTCCAAGTACATTACCGTTATCTTCATTTGATAACCAACTAGTTGTAACGCTTCTAGTTCCTGCAAAAGCAACCGAAGTACCTACAGTCCATTTTCTTTGTATTCCATTAGAACCATAAATATTAATCTCGTTTCCTGAACCAGCTTGCCTTGTAATAGTTACAGTGCCAAGGTTAGAACCAGTGTTATTGATTTGAAAACCAATACCACCAAATGTTGAAGTACCTGTTCCAACAACCTTACTTGCTTGTACATTCCCAACTACATACGCTGTAGCAGTTTCATTAGTAAGAGTGCCGTTAGAAACCCAATCAAATATAACAGTATTAGCTCCTGTCACAACATTACCACTCTGGAAGTCTAAATTACCTGTGATACTCAAGTTGCTGTTCATTATTAGATTTCCTGTAGGTTTTGCTACCGTTGCATTATGAAGAATTAATACATTGGATAGATCTGCATCTCCATCACCGATAAAATATAATCTTGAATTCAGATCAAATGTTACATTTGCATTTTTTGTTTCACTCTTAGTTGAAACATCATTCCTAATAGGTCTGACATTTGACCTTACATCTTTTCCTAAGATCTTACGAGTCAAATCAATATTTGGCTCTTCAGATTTTACTAGGTCGAGCTGCAACCCACCACTGATATAAACATCAGATGGTCCAAATGTTACTTTACATGCTGGATCGATCACTACTTTCGAGTGAAGAAACGACATTGCTAAAAGCATGAGTATCAGTATCTTATACTTCATTCTTTTCCTCCTTGATTTATTTTAATATATCTATTTTAATTTTCATTATCTGTGATTTCCATCACTATTTATAATTTTTTTTCTATTATTAAAATCAATTCCTTCTTCTTTTTGCATTCCAAAAGCTTCAGGATGCAAGTAATATCCTTTTTCAGAGTCAGTTTTTTCAACTTCGATAGGAATTCTATTATTATTTGCAAAATTATCTTTACGAATTCCTGTTACCATCCAGGAAATTTTCATTCCTGCAGTTCCACCTGAGATCTTAAATTTATTATTTAATATTTCTTCCGCAATATAAAGATTTGGCGCCGGCGCTCCAATTGCTGTAAGTTGATATCTAAATTTATCATTTAATGCTTCAAAGTAACTAGGTAAGGTAACAGAGGCTTCTCCGTTATTATCTAAAATTACAACACCATCATATATATTTTTCATATCCGGACTTTCAACGAATGAATGATATAAATATTTGTTCTCAGGATCCAATGGATGATCTATTTTAAAAGATCCTGCACCTTTTGATAAAGTACCTGTCACATTTACATTACCTGCAAAATATCCTGCCCATGCAGTATCACCACCTGTTGCAGTCCCGTAAACACCATATCTATTTCCAGTTCCTGCACCTTCAGCGGTTCCATAAATACCCGAAACACTTCCTGAAGCTGAACTTACTAAACCTTCAACTCCACGATACCGCCCCACACCTTTTACTCCTATTCCGTACCAATCTGTCACAGATTGAATGCCATAAACTGCGGGATTATCACTTGTGGCTGTAGTCTCAACAGAATGTATTTTGTAAGTTGGCGAGACTCCTACTCCCAGTTTGCCATTTATTGTCACAATATCATTGTCAAATTCTCCGTATATCAATGGAGTTGCAGTTACACTATTATCAATAAAAAGCCTATTAGAGTCTGTGACGTGATCTCCTGTATTCCTACCGATAAATACATTGTTACTACCCGTAGCGTACGTACCAGAGAGATGTCCAATATATGTATTCCCACTACCTGAAGCTCCTATGAATGCATCACTTCCCACAATAGTATTGGTATTACCGTCAACATTATCCATACCTGCCTCAGTACCTATATAAATATTATGCGTTCCTATCTCATTTCTTAGACCAGCATCTACTCCTAGAAAGACATTACAACCACCGCTTGTATTGCTATAACCTGACTGATAACCAACAAAAACATTAAAGTTTCCTTCTAACCACATTGCACCATTAGGATGGTCATTGAAATGACCTGAACCTTTTCCAATAAATACGTTCTGCTCTCCATTAATATTCGTAACACCTGCATCATTTCCTATAAATACATTATCACTCCCATCATCAACAGTAGGTGTTGTATTGACACCTGCATTTAATCCCAAGAATATATTTTCGGGGCTAAAATCCGTATATTGATTACCTTGAGTTCCCTCGCGCATTTTAGTAGATTCAGTCGTAACTTCAAGCACATTTGCATTGCCATCTTTTCCGGTTGTATTGGTTG
>WTAK01000301.1 GCA_013139625.1 Candidatus Delongbacteria bacterium
TGAAAATAAATACGACATATGTCGTATTTTCAGACGTTAGCCAGCATTAATTTTTCTTTTTTAAAAGATACCCTATGTGGCAATAATTAAAAGATGGTTAAAACTTTATTTTAAAGACATAAGAACATACATATTTTATAGTTTAGATCCTAAGCTACAATATTACTTTGATTGTATGATATAATCATATATTTTTGAGGTTATCTTAAAACTTCAAAGGAGTTATTATGTCAGACAAATCAGTTGAATCTTTTTTCTTTCATTGTAAGTATGAAAAGAATCTTAGTGAAAAAACACTCAAAGCATACAAAACGGACATTACCCAATTCAGAAATTTTATAACTGAAAAGGGAGTTTCTAAAGTTGAGGATACTGATAAATATCTACTGAGGGGTTACATTAAGAATATTTATAAATTTAAACCGAAAACAATAAAACGGAAGATAGCAACCCTTAAAGCTCTATTTAACTATTTGGAATTTGAGGATAAAATCATTGTAAATCCTTTCAGAAAAATAAAAGTAAATATCAGGACTGGGCAACAATTACCTTCCACAATCAAACTTTCAAACATCAAAAAATTGTTCAGGTACCTATATAATAAAAAAGAATTTTATGAGTCAAATTCTCCTGACCGTGAATTTACTATCTTCACGATTAGCAGAGATATTGCAATTTTGGAAATACTATTCGGTACTGGTTTAAGAGTATCTGAAGCAGCAAATATAAAAATAGAGAATATCGATCTAACTCATGGTTGGATAAAAATCAATGGGAAAGGAAACAAAGATCGTACTATTCCAGTTTGTGATAACGAAATTAAACAAGCTATAAGGAAATATCTTAGCTGTATAAAATTAAAAGAAGGTTATCTCTTTAAAAACAGACTCAATAATAAGATATCTGAGCAGTCGATCAGATTTATGATTAGAAAATATGCAAAAGAAGCCAAAATCCAGCAACATATTACACCACATATGTTTAGACATACTATAGCTACACTTCTACTGGAACGAGGAGTTGATATTATGTACATTCAATCACTTTTGGGTCATAGTTCAATAAATACTACACAGATTTATATTCAGATAAATGAAAAAGCTAAGAAGAGAATCATCAATAAAAAGCATCCAAGGAGGGATTTTCAAATGATTCCTGAATAAAGGATAACTAAATATTAGCATTCGAATAATAGTTCAAATAATCACTCTTAGTAGAGCTTTGTCGGCAATTATATTTATTAGCGTTGCATTAGAATATGAAATTTTCGCATCAATTATATTTCTATATTCATGCTTCTCAGATATTTTAGATGGATTTCTTGCAAAATATTATAAATGTACAACTGAAGCAGGTAAATTCTTAGATTTATTTGGTGATAAATTTTTAACTATTATATCTATAATGTTTTTATCTGTTAAAGGAATGCCAATTATTCCTTGTACGTTGATAGTACTTAGAGAAGTATTTCTTCTATCTATGAGAAATATAAAAATTTCTGGAGAACTATTATTTCCACCTCAGAGAATCCTTGGTGGTTTAACCGTATTTCCTATCTGGTTATTTACATTTATTATGATATTGCACCCAAATTATATTAAAATTGATATCTCGCTTTTGAATATTATTACTTGGCTAGTTGCGGTATTAACAACAACTAACCTATTATACAAAGTAATATTCAACTGGGAAAAAATTCTCAATGCTTTTGAGATATAAGAAATTTATACTATCAATTTTATTATTATATTGAGTATTGTTGGAGATATTGCTAAACTCAACAATTTTGATATATAAGCAAATTGCGGCCAATTTGGAATGGACTTTATTTTTTTGCTTATTGTGGTTAAAGAAGTAATAGCATCAATATTGACTTTAATGTTACTATTATTTTTAAATGCTATTTCAAGTAATGAATTTTGTAGGTGAGATATTTCATTCAAGAATTTTTCTTTCTCTGAAACAATAATTTTTTTTAGGTAAAATGCGGGGATTAAATAAAATGATAAAAATATTAGTGATGCAAATAACAATCCCAATATAGTTGTATAATCAATTTGTTTATGTATATTTATTACTATAATATTGTGTATCCCTACAAAAAAAAGAATTGGTGCTATTGAATGAATTATTGTATCAATAAAAGCTTTTGCACCTCCATTACAATCTTTATGATATGGTTCTAAAATTACTTCATTTTGCAAATTGGCTTTTATAATTATTTTTCTAATTGTGAGCATGATCCCAACTTGAATATGAGCTAATGAAGGTAATAAAAGAACCCATAAGTAAAATTTATATATTCTAGTAACCCAATAACCCCATTGATAATTAAATGAATCCCAAAAATCAAAACCAAGAAATTTATATGGTAATTGATTTTGAAGTGTATTCCATATAAATGCGATTAGACCAAGAATTATCATAATATTAAAAAGTACAACACTAGTATTTGACTCCCTTTTTGTGAATATTGACAAATAATTAATAAAATCAGTATAATGATTCTCAATAAACTTTCTTGTTACAATTAACTCTTTCCAGTCAAATATACATAATAATTTTTTTACTGATTTAAATAATGTTAAAGGGAATACAAATTGCGTTACAAAGAAAAACCATATAGATGGATGTTGAAACAAACCGATATTATTTTCATCTAAAATAAAACTATTATCTATAAACGATGCTATAATAATGGACAGAAGCATAAATAATGTAATTATTGTATTTTGTTGTGTCGGACTCCTAAAACCCACAGACTTTAACCAATTGAAATATTTAAAGACAGGATAATTGTATATAATATCAATTTCAGTATATTTAACCATATAATATTTAGTTATCCTTTATTTATTTGAATTCTTTCTTAACTAATTTCTTAACATATTTTATGCTATCTCATTATCATCTTCGTTCAAAATCCAGTAATCTAGCATTGAATAAATGTAGTCAGGAGCATCTTCAATAAGGTTGTCTTTTGGTATTATAAAATTGGGAAAATTCTTTTTCATACCTTTTACAACTTTGTTTGGAATTTTAACTCCGTGACTATCATCATGTGCTGAACCGTCTATATTTATAGAAAACAACTGATTATTTTTTGAGTATACATGTATATGTTTTTTACCTACGGTAGAGTGAGGTTTGTGAATTTTTGCTGAGTAAGTTCCTCCTATTGGTTTCCCTTTAGAATTAGCTTCTGTAAGAATAATGTCTAACTTTTCCGTTTTCAATATAATATTCACTTCGTAATCATCATCAACTAGGAAGGTAAACCAAGTATGTTCCTCAGCACTTTCTTTGGTAATAATTTCTTCATATTCCTTTTGACACATTTCGCCCTCCTTAATTAAATATTATATTCTCCACACTGTAAATATTGTTTTAGCATGGGATAATCTCCTTCATTTGTTACCCCGATTACTCTCCCATTGTATGCAATCATATTCTGTGTATTGCATTTTGGTTGATTCCTAAATATCAAACAACTTTCGATATCATCAATAAATTCCTGTGTTATTCTCGAAAGAGAATATTGTGTAATCGTGCCTACTTTGAAAACCGGAACTACATCAGGATCATTTTTCATTATTTTTTCTATACAATCATACGCTGAATCGTGATCTTGTGATATCCTAGTTCTTAAACTTTGACCAAAAGCCTGACCGATGTATAGCAAATCAAGAATATCATATTTTTCAACATTACTGTTCCATCGAGCTGCATATATTGCATAAAAACCGTTATCATCAAGCAAATGATTGCCTGTTACATTCAATTGACCGAATTGGTAAACTCCTGTCATCCAATTTATTGTTGCTGTATCCATTCTATTTCACCTATCATTAATCTTTTATAATAAAGTTGAGCATTGTCTCCAACGCTCAACTTATCACTTACAACTTACTACTCAAATATTGAAGTAATTTCTGAGAAATTATTTTAATAAGAGCATTTTCTTCGTACTCACCACATTTCCATTAGCAACTAAAGAATAATAGAAAATACCATTAGACAGCTTGCTTGCATCAAATGTTACACTGTGATTACCTATACTTTGTGAAGCATTTACAAGATCAGCAACTAAACTACCGTTAGAGCTATAAACTTTAATACTCACATTTGCGTCTTGTGAAAGTGCATAGCTTATCTCAGTAGTTGGGTTGAATGGATTTGGATAGTTCTGATACAAAGCAAACTCAGATGGTAATGCAGTTTCTGTAATATCAGTTTTCACCTCTTCATCACCACTACCTAGTTTTGAATAAAGATCATTTAACTTATTGCGTTGGTCAATAGAACTGATTCCACTTTTGCTTTCATTATCTTTCAGCATGATCGCTATTGCAATATCAATTTCACAAAGTATCTCTTCTTCTTCAGAATCTGCTTCTGCAAGCATTTCTTCAGAAATAGCTATAGCTTCATCATATTTTTTCCCCTTAATATAAGTTGCTACTTTCATTTCCTTGAAGAATTTCTTATTGATATTATCTTCTGATTCCAGATTTTCATCATATATAGCAATCAATGGTTCAAGAGCCATTTCTTCTTCATAATAACTTTCAGGCAGTTTTGCATAAGCTATTGTAGCTTCTTCGCTGTCAGGATATTTATCAATGATCTTTTCATAAAAATGAATCGCTTTATCATGTTTGCCGTCAAATTCAGCTGCAATTGCTTTCATTAGAAGATCATAAGATTTACTGTCAGGTTCTTCAGGATATGGTGACATACTCGGTAACTGTCCCCATGGATCTCTACTTACAGGGTCATAATCAATCCCGTATCCTTCACCTGAAACAAAGAAATTATCATTTACAGTTCCTGAACCCCAGTAAGTACCTTCAACGTTTAGAATCTGCGCCCTAGTGATTGTTCCTACAGGAATTAAACTTGCTGCAACTAAGCATGGTATTTCTGGAGTTGTACCAGTTGGATTTGAATATACGTTATTGTGCCCTCCTTGCATATATATAGTACTTCCTTGCGCTACCTTTATTTGACCCGGTGTACTAACTGTAGGGACAATATGACTTGGAACATATCCATTATCATAAATCTTATTGTTTAAGTACCTGTA
>WTAK01000195.1 GCA_013139625.1 Candidatus Delongbacteria bacterium
TCTAAATTTACAGAAAGTTCTTCCCCAGGCATACCCGGTTGTGCATACATTGGTGCCTGATTTGTTGAAGACTTGAAATGAAAATTACCCCTACCACCTATTCCACCTATAAGTACTTTATACGGAACTGAATCCTCAGCTACATCAATTAGTATCTTATCGGTTTTGTTATCCTTTACAACAGTGCCTAAAGGTACTTTAATTGTGATAGTCTTTCCATCTTTACCAGTCATATTATTCAAACCGCCATCATGACCCTTCTCTGCAAAAAATTGCCTATGCATAGTAAAATCTAGCAAAGTTCTCATATTTTTGTCACCGATAAAGATAATATCTCCACCTTTTCCACCATCTCCACCATTTGGAGAACCTTTAGCTACAAATTTTTCTTTACGGAAAGCTACTTTGCCTTTTCCACCGTGACCGGAGCTAATAGCTATATTTACAAAATCTACGAACATTTTCAATCTCACCTTTATTAATTCGTTTGGAATATATTAAGAAAGACTCATACTAACAATAAATAAATCATTTTTATGTTGTTTTAATAGCTGATAAAATATAATTTACTTAAAAGGATTCAATAAATTAAATCAAATCGGAGGCAAATTATGAAAAAAGTATTGAAATTAGCCGTATTATCTACTTTCCTTTTCGTAGTTCTTTGGGGATGTGCGAGTACACCTATTCAGAAAGAAGTTCCAACTAGAACTTATGTGGGTGAAGTGATTGGTCAAAAAGGTGTTCTTGTAGGAGAATATGCTGAAGGAGCAAAAGTCATTACCGGTAATATTGCAGGTGATGTGATAACTTGGGAAGGATTCAAGCTGACTCTTAGAGCTGATACCGGAGAGGTTTTTGAGTATCTGAGCAGAGATCTTTACTATGAAGGTGACGGAATTCTTATTACTGCCAAAGGTAAGAAAGTACTAAGGATAAAGAATAAACCGTAGAAGAACGTTTTTGTAGGGGTCGCAGATCTGCGACCCCTACAATTCATGATTTTCGTGAGGCGTAAAGAGACGTAGCAGTGCTACATCTTTACTCCCATCAGATCAAATTCGGTCGCATCAACGATATTAACCTGATAAAACTCCCCGACATCCAAACTCCCCTTGATCAAGACCTCACAATCAACATCAGGCGTATCTCTGAATGTCCTACCTATAGAATATTCACCCTCTACCCTGTCTATGAGAACTTTCTCAACATTGCCTATCAATGTCTGATTGAATTCATAAGATAATTCCTGCTGGATATCCATTATTTCAGAGACTCTTTTCAAGGCTGTTTTACGAGTAACTCTGTTAGGCAAATCGACTGCGTCTGTATCTTCCTCAGGAGAATATGCAAATACACCAAGTCGTTCAAATTTCACTTCTTTGATGAACTTTAGCATATTATTAAAAACTTTTCTAGTTTCTCCGGGAAATCCTGTGATTATAGAAGTTCTTAAAGCTATATTTGGAATTGTTTTGCGTATAAACTTTATCTTTTCCAGCAATCCATCTCTGGTATCTTTCCTATACATTGCTTTTAGTATCTCTGTTTCAGAATGCTCTATCGGAAAATCTAAATAATTGCAAATATTATCAGTTTTGGCTATGAACTCAATGAATTCTTTCGTGACCAATGGTGGGTGCGTATAGAGTAATCTTATCCACATACCTTTACCGGCTATCTTTGAAATACCTTTTAGTAGTTCTATCAGCCTGTTCTCTTTGTAAAGGTCTGTTCCATATGATGATATTTCCTGACCGATTAATATTATCTCTTTGACTCCACCTTTTTTCAGCATTTTCACTTCGGATAAGATGGATTCTTCTGTTCTGGAAGTATATCTACCTCGAATAGATGGAATTGCACAATAACTACAATTATGGTTACATCCGTCACTAATCCTGAGATAAGCCACATGCTCCATCTCAAGTGCTAATCTTTCATCGAATAGATCTTTTGAAGGTTTGTAGTCAGGTATAAGTTCCTTTATAATTCCATTGAAATCTTTCAGGTGAAAAACCCCATCAACCTCTTTCATCTCATTCTTCAATTGATCGTAGTACCTTTCAGCTAAGCATCCTGTAACGAATACTTTTTTAAAGTTACCCAAAGTTCTTAGCTCGATAGCATTAAATATCGTTTCTATAGATTCTTCTTTTGCATCTCCGATGAATCCGCAAGTATTTATGATTATTGCTTCACCTTTAGTAAAGTCAGGTGAAACTTCATACTTTTCAGAAAGTTGACCGGCTATAATTTCACTATCAACTAGGTTCTTATCACAGCCTAGAGTTACTATTTTGATCTTTTTCATTTTTAAACTCCTTATAATCGCACGGCACTAAAGTACCGTGTTCCAAATAACGCTTCTTCGGACAAGGCGGCTTTAGCCCCTTGCTAGTAGCGAGTTATTCTGTTTTATACTTTAACGGATTGTCTTTCGGCTCTGCCGGAAAAACCTCTAGATTTAACAATGGTCTTCCCATTTTAGATTGCTTGAGCAGTAGAAGTGAATTACCCATGTAGTGGAATAATCTCCGTAGCTGCTTTACATCCCCAAGTTCTTTGTAAGTTATCAAAGCTACAGATCTTTCAGTATTCTCAGGGTGTGAGAAGTTTACCATCAGCAGATTATTTTTAAGGCTAAATTCATTATTCCCTTCTCTGTTTAATACTAATTCATCAGCTGTAATTGACTTTATTATCTCTGGGTATGCACCTTTCAGATATTTGTCTATAAAACTATTTGATTTCGTTGAACCTATTACGATAATCGACCTTTCCTGCCAATTAAAACTATCTAAATTATTACAGCTTACAGAATTTACATTATAGCCACTTTGCTTAAGTAATCCAACAAATTCTTCAGCTACTTTCTTATCATCTTTATTTGGAAGGATCACTGTAATATCTTCACTCAGTGTTTTGTTGAATGTATAAGGTTTTTCAAATGAATATAGTTTCCTTAAGACATCGAACTCAGGATCAACTTCTATAGAGATTAGATCACCTGATATCTCACATGTTGTTTCGTTGTGATCTTTATCAATTATAACCGGAATGATCTTAGTTTCTTTATCAGTTGTTATCTTTACAGGTACTTGAGCATAGTATTCTAAATCCTGCACAATTCCCAATTCAAGCTTATTACCTTCTACAGATATATCATCTTTATCCAGTAAGATCGTAGGTAACTCAGTTTCATATAACCACTGATTAAAAACTCTTTTCATAGGCAGATTTAATTTTGTTTCTTCTGAATAAATTTCAAACGTTGCAATAATATCTTCCCAGAGAGCAACTTTTCCTGTGAAATTCTTATTGAAAAGTCTTATAGCTTTGAAGAAATCATCCTTACCCATTAGTTTATAAACTTCATTGAATAGCATTGCACCCTTTTCATAGCCTATCACTGCATCATC
>WTAK01000480.1 GCA_013139625.1 Candidatus Delongbacteria bacterium
ATTAAATTTATTCTCTGAAGGCGCAACGATTCCATTTATAGCTAGATACCGAAAGGAAATGACAGGCGGACTCGATGAAAATCAACTTAGGCTCATTGATGAACGGGCAGGTTATTTAAAATCTTTGAACGATCGAAAGACTACTGTAATTAAAACAATTACCGAATTGGGTAAGCTTACTCCTGAATTGTCGGCAAAGATAGAAAAATGTCTTTCATTGACAGAACTTGAAGATATTTATCTGCCTTATAAACCTAAAAGGAAGACGAAAGCTTCCGTAGCAAAAGAAAAAGGTCTTGAGCCTTTAGCTTTATTTATTCTGAATAATCCAAATTTCTCAGGAGATTTCAACTCTGTATGCACGTCATATGTCAGTGTGGATAAAGACGTTAATAGTATAGAAGATGCAATAAATGGAGCTATGGATATCTTGGCTGAAATGATATCCGAGCACGCTTCAGTGAGAAAATTCTGTCGAGAATATTTACAGAATCGGAGTAGTATTATCTCTGCAAAGGCTAAAGAAAAAGTCAAAAAGAAAGTAGATGATGAAGATGAGCCACCGACAGGTGGCAGCTACTCTCAGCAATCAGAGAAGAAAGCAAAAGATGTTTATCAAATATATCATGATTTTAAAGTCAATATACGAACTATAAAGCCTCATCAGATACTTGCAATTAACAGGGGAGAAACAGAGGGGTTGCTGAAGATCAAGCTTGATTACGATAAAGATTTTTTATCCAATGCTATACGAAGAACATTTTTCAAAACTAACAGATCATATTTCAACGAAATGATAGAAGATATAATCAAGAATAGTTGGAAAAGATTGCTTTATCCTTCACTCGAAAGAGAAATTAGAAAAGAGCTGACTGAAAAGGCAGAACTTCATGCAGTGGAAGTATTTGCGGCAAACTTACGCCAATTACTTCTTCAACCACCTTTGCTAAACAATGTGATCATGGGAATTGATCCGGGATTCATATCTGGCTGTAAAATTGCAGTGATAGATCCAACAGGAAAATATCTCTACGGAAATACGATGTACCCTCATCCTCCACAGAGAAAATTATCTCAAGCTGTAGAACTTATGCTCAGCGCTATCAAGAAGTATAAAGTTCAAGTAATAGCTATAGGCAACGGGACTGCCAGCCGTGAAACTGAGGCAATAGTAGCAACTATGATCAAAGAGAATGAACTTGAATGTAAATATTTAATAGTCAATGAGGCAGGAGCATCTGTTTACTCAGCATCAAAGATCGCTCAGGAGGAATTTCCTGATCTTGAAGCTGCTCAGAGAGGTAATATATCCATAGCAAGAAGAGTTCTTGATCCTTTGGCTGAACTTGTAAAGATCGATCCTAAGTCTATAGGTGTCGGATTATATCAGCACGATATAAATCAAAAGGTTTTGGCTTCAAGACTTAATACAGTCGTTGAATCGGTAGTAAATCATGTCGGTGTAGATATAAATACAGCTTCATCACCTTTACTTTGTCAAGTATCCGGTATAACTAAAAGATCAGCTGATAAGATCATCAACCTTCGAAACGAGAAAGGTAATTATAAAAGCAGGGCAGAGCTAAAGAAGATAACCAAAATGACTCCTAAAGCTTTTGAACAGTGTGCGGGATTCTTGAATATAAATAATGGTATCAATCCTCTGGATGTTACGTTTATACATCCTGAAAGTTATGCTGCAGTAGATAAATTGCTGGCGATTTATGATCTACAATCTGAAAAGATTGATAAACCTGAGATAATAGAAGTAATTCGTAATATAAAACCTGATAAAAAGCTTGCAGAGAAAATTGGTGTTGGACTTCCAACTTTACAGGATATTTTGGAAAACCTATTGAAACCAGGGCGTGATCCTAGAGAGGATCTATCAAAACCTATTCTTCGTAGTGATGTGCTGAAAACTGATGATCTTAGCGTAGGAATGAAACTTAAAGGTACGGTGAGGAACATAGTTGATTTTGGAGCTTTTATTGATATTGGGATCAAACAAGATGCGTTAGTTCATATTTCTCAGATGGCAGATAAATTCGTAAAGAACCCATTGGATATTGTCAAAGTCGGGGATATTGTTGATGTAACTATATTTTCAATTGATAAAGAAAAAGGGCGTGTAGGTCTAAGCATGAAAAAGAATTAACCGTAGGGTCGGGGTTCACCTCCGACCTAAATCCCTTCCAGCTCTTCCCATCTTTCATATTTTTCAGGTAGAATAATATCAAGTTCAGCATGTCTGTTCTGAGCTTTTTTGATCTCTAAAACATCCAGTTTGAAGAATTTAGGATCAGACATAGTATTCATTAAGTCAGCCTGTTCAGTTTCAAGTTTTTCAATAAGAGCCGGCAGATCGGCAAGTTCATGTTTCTCTTTAAATGTTAGCTTTCTGACTTTTTGCTTTATCCTGACTTTTTTAGGCGATTGAGATTTATTTACTACTTCTTTTTTCTCTTTCCAGTTCTCGTAACCACCAATATACTCTCCGATAGTTCCATCAGGTTGGAAAATAATAGAACTTGATACCACATTGTTTATAAATTCACGGTCATGGCTAACGATCAGCACTGTACCTGAAAATTCCACAAGTAAAGATTCAAGTAGTTCAAGAGTTTCTTGATCAAGATCGTTCGTAGGTTCATCAAGTACTAGAACATTAGCCGGTCTGGTAAAAAGTTTTGCTAAAAGAAGTCTGTTCTTTTCTCCACCGGATAAATTCTTTACCGGCGTGTTCATTCTTTCTTTTGAGGATAAGAAATCCTGAAGATAAGAGAAAATATGTCGTTGTTGCCCATTGAAATTTACAGAATCTTTTCCTTCAGCAATATTCACAAGAATAGATTCGTTTTCATTCAGAACTAATCTGGTTTGATCAAAATATGCAATTTCTAAATTAGCACCATGCTTAACACTGCCTTCCTGTGGTGTAAGTTCATTTAATAAAATTTTCAATAAAGTCGTTTTCCCACATCCGTTTGCACCTAAAATTCCGATCTTGTCACCACGCATAATAGCAGTGCTGAATTTATTCAATATTTGTTTGTCGGGATATGAGAAAGTCAGGTCTTTAGCTATGATGACTTGCTTACCACTTGCATTCGCCTGTTGAAGGGCAAAGCTTGAAGTGCCGGTAAATTCTCTACGTTGATCTCTTTCATTACGTAATTTTTTAAGAGCACGAACTCTACCTTCATTTCTTGTACGTCTGGCTTTGATACCTTTTCTTATCCAGACCTCTTCAATTGCTAGCTTTTTATCAAAGATACGATTTTCTTCTTCTTCGATTGCTAGATCAGATTGTCGATATTCTAAGAAGGTATTATAATCAGTTTTCCATCCACGGATATTGCCACGATCAAGTTCATGTATCGAAGTTGCAACTTTTTGCAAGAAAGCTCTATCATGGGTTACAAAGACTAAAGTTTTATTATACTTGGCAAAGAAATTTTCAAGCCAAATAATAGAATTCACATCGAGATGATTTGTAGGTTCATCCAATAAAAGTATATCAGGTTCTTTTACAAGTTCACGAGCAATAATAGTTCGTCTTTTTAATCCAACAGAGAGTTCTTCATAGTTTTGTGTTGGATCGAGATCCAGTTTTGTAATAACCTTATCGATGAGTGGTGTATTATTTGTCCATTTATCAACAGCTTCTGATATGATCTGATGTACTGTGCCGGTCATTTCTGGGATGTCCTGACTCAGATAACCAGTAGTTATTCCTTTTTTTCGAATAACTTCACCTGAATTAGCATCAAGAGAACCATGAACTATCTTTAGTAGGGTAGACTTGCCTGATCCATTACGGCCTAGTAAGCAGATCCTGTCATTTTCATTAATTTGAAAATTAGTTCCACTTAGGACATCATCGCCACCGAAAGAGATAAATATGTTGTTTAGCTTTATTAGCATAGAACAGGGAATAAAAGAAAAAGTAATATGAAAACCAAGATAAATCGGGAATTAATCCTTCAGCAATTTATCTTTGCAGCTCCGGCTCACAGGAACTTCTGTCTTTTTCTTGTCGTTCAAGACTGCAATATATTTCCCTCCGAACCACTTTTTAAGTTTCTTAAGATGATCCACATTGATAATATATCCTCTATGAATACGAATAAAATTATCAGGCAACCTTTCCTCAAGTGAAGCCAAAGAATCGTTTAAGATATATTCATCATCAAAAGTAAAAATAGAAGTATATTTGTTATCAGCCTTAAAATAGAAAGTATCTTTAAGATTTACAAAGAGAACTTCATCACCGATCTTAATATGTATCCTTGATAATGTACCTTGTTGATTCTGCAATTGCTCAAGAAGATTATTTATCTTGTTCTTAAATGGGTCATCAGAGCCACTTGTCATATTATTCAATTTGTCAATAGCTTTGGCTAGTCGGTCATCTTCAATAGGTTTTAAAAGATAATCTATAGAGTTGGTTTCAAAAGCTTTTAAAGCATATTCATCATAGGCAGTAGTAAATATAACAATAGGCATATAATCAATATCTTGAAGAACTTCAAAACCCGTTTTTCCCGGCATTTGAATATCAAGGAAAATAAGATCAGGTTTTAACTCATTTATTTTTTCAACAGCTTCAATACCATTCTCCGCAGTACCGATCACTTCAATTTCATCGAAATTTTCCAGTAGCTTTAATAAACCTTGCTGTGAAAGCTCTTCATCTTCAATTACTAATGTTTTGTATGGCATAACGTTTCCTATGTTTTAATTCGATATCGGGAAGGCGTAGGAGCATTCCCTTACGGTTACACAATCTTAGGGATTTGAATTTTGACTTCATATCCATCTTTTTTATTTATTTCAAAAAGATAATCTTTTTTAAACATTAATTCCAAACGTTCCTTAATACTAGTCAATCCAAAGCCAGTACCATTTCCGTTAGTTGAAACACCTTTACCGTTATCTTTTACCCTGATTTCGATAGTGTCTTTAGAAATTTCTTCACAAGTGATCTCGATCTTGCCACCTTCGATATTATCGGCTATTCCATGCTTAATACTATTCTCTACTAAAGGTTGAATAAGCAAAGGAGGCAGCTTGATGCTATAAAGAATATCTGGAATGTTAAGATCGAACTCGAGACGTTTTCCAAATCTGATCTTCTCAAGTTCAAGATACTTTTTAGCAATAGATATTTCTTCATCCAGTGTTACAAATTGATTTTTAGAAGTTCTTAGTGCATACCTGAACAGTCCCGAAATGTTTTGTAGCATTTTCTTAGCATTTCCAGGATTGATATCGATCAATGTAGAAATAGAACTTAATGAGTTGAAGAAAAAATGTGGATTGATTTTTGATTCTAATGAAGATAATTCAGCTCTAACTCTTCGTTTATCCAGTCTAAGTTCGTTGATCTTCCTACGTTTAAGTTTCCCGTAAGTAAGAAAATACATTAAAGCAAAAAGGAATATGAATCCAGCAACATAAATATATCGTTTAAACTTTTCTTTTTGTAGTCTATAGTTAGACTCCATTTCTTTTTTAGAAAGTTCATAGTCGATCTCAATTTTAGCAAGAGATGAACTTAAAATTGAAATATCTGCTGAATATGAATGGAAAAGCATATAGTATTTGTTTGCATTCTCAAAATCTTTCAAAAGATTATATAAACCATAAAGTCCGAAGTAGCAATCTTTTATCATTCTCTCACTTTTAATTTTAATCGAGATCTTTAAGCTTATTTCAAGGTACGCTAATGCTTCATCATAATTTCCAAAGACTTTACTCATTGAAGCTAAATTGAAATAAATTACAGAAAGATCTAAAGGTGATCGATATTCTTTATATAATTTTTCAGCTTTTTTGTATCCTTCAAATGCTAATTTATAATTACCAAGCATTTCATTTAAGTCTCCGATAGCATTATAGCACCTTCCTAAGCTTGTATAGCTTTCTATCTCCTCATAAAGTTTCAATGCTTGATCATTATATTCAAGAGCTTTATGATATTCGAATTTACCTCTTACAGCTATAGCCATATTATACAGAGAATTAGCTTGCAGTTGCTTCTTCTCGTACTTCTTTGCGATATCAAGAGCAAGTACGCTATATTCAAAGAATTTATCATAATCTTTCATTGCTTTATAAGTTTTACCCATTCTGCTGTAGATAGAATACAATTCTATGTCTTTATCGGAAGATTTTATGATTTTTACAGTTTCTAAGAAGTAACTTAAAGCTTCAGCATAGTTGCCTGAATTGGCATAAATACCTGCAAGAGTTGAGTGTGAATTTACGATACCTTGCTCATAGTTAATCTCTTTTGAAAGATCTCTTGCTTGTAATAGATATGCAATACCTTTTTCCTGATTTTCTAATTTCATCTGATATCTTGACATTTGAAGAAGTATATTTACCTTTTCCTCACCTTCAACTATATCTAAAATATCTTCATGAGAATTTATCTTGTAACCATACTTCATTGATTGGGCAAATAATCCTGATGTGGAAGAAATGATCAATAATAAGATCAAAGAATATGATATATAGTTATTACTTAATTTCATTTTAATATCTCCGGTAAGTTCATCTTATAAACATCTACCTTTGATAGTTCAGGATTGAGTACTACAAGTTTATCGCCATAGATCTTAAAATTACCTAAGCGGGAAGTATTTTTTATGAAAAAAGATTTAATGTATTTTCCATTGTATTTAAAAACATCAAGAATTGCAGTATCGAAAGAATATTTGCTATAATCAACGCCTCTTCTTACCCAGATATTCCCTTGCCCGTCACAGAAGATGTTTTCGATATTTTCTTTAAGTCCAAGACTTTTTGAGAGAGGCAACTTGACTTCTTTAGCTCTTTTTAATTTTAGCTTAAACTCATCTTTAGTAACTGAGATCGAATCAGCTTTATTATTTATAACGAACTGTAATTTCATGTTCATATCATAAGCAAAAATAGAGTACTTTTCAGTAGAAGTAACGCCCAGATATATTAAGTTATTTACCTTATTAACAGCATGTGGGAACATAGTAATTTCAGGGTCGAAATTCATTTGATATAATGAATTAAAGAAGCTGCTGATAAGTTTTTTAGGATTAAAATATTTATCCACAAGTTTAAGATCAAGATTTACGTATAATTCCTTCCTTGCTACTAAATTAGTTTTGAATAGACCAATGATATTATTTTCATCAATAAATGAGATATCAATAGGAAGTTCATCATCCAACATGATCTTTCGTAAAACATCACCTTTTTTACTGATAGTTCTGTAACTTTTATCTTCAATGCAGGATACAAAGAGTGTATCGTTAAATAATGTGAAAGAGGAAATATTTGAGCTATCACAAATATTGTCATACTTACGTAAAAGTTCACCGTTTTTAAATACTTTTACTTTCTTAGAAAAATACTCAAGCACATAAAGTTCATCTTTAGAGTTTAAGCAAGATTGTAATGGTAACCTTACTTCAGTACTGTCGATCGAGTAGATCTTTTCCAGATTAAGTTCTTCAGGTATAGAGTATTCCAGATTGACTATTCTTTTTAAAACTTTTTTCTCCTTAATCAAGCCTGAGCAGAAAACAAGAATTACGATCAATCCAATAATCAATATGTACTTTATTATTTTTTTCATTTTATAAATATAATCCATTGTTTTCATTAATACAGCATCAAAGTTTAATTTTCTAGCGATTTTCTACAACATCTCCATTTTTGTATATAAAGTTATCGCCTTTACATGATGCACATTCGAAGTTGGCTTTGATACCATCAGCTAATGCTTCATCCATAAATTCCTTTAATTTACCTTCATTATTACCGCAATGCATAGGGAAGACGATTTTAGGATTGAATTTGTCGATAGCATACTTTATACCCATTTTCAATGATACTTTATCTCTAAAATTACAACCTGTAACAGGGAAGAAGGAAATATCGACATTCTTCGTAAGTGTTGCCAGATAATCAATCTCTTTGACGTAAGGACCATTCAGTTCTTTACTCATATTAGCATGATCTCCTGGATGAAGGATCGTAAGGTCATTAGTTTTCACAAGGAAACCTACTCCTGCATCAGTCGAAGGTATTGTGTTTATTTCAACCCCATCGATCTTAATTGTTTTCCTACCTTCCATTATACTTATATTCTTAACATCTTTTTTTGGATCAAAACCCACGATATATTTAACATTAGAGTACTTTTTTTCCCAGTCGAATAAAGAAGCTTGGTAATGATCTTGATGTGAATGTGATATAAATACAATTATATTTTCATCTTTCAGCTGCTCAGGGTCTAAATAACCATTGTTAATATTTGGAAAATTAGGTTTTGTTACTCTATTATTTTCCCAATAATCGAACACTAACAGATGATCTTTTGTTTTGATTGCCCATCCACTATGACCTAAAAACCATATTTTTGCTTCACCATTTTTGTAGTCAGTATAGTTGTTTAATGTTTTCAAGTCTTTTATATCAGCCCCTTTGAGTAGTAGAGATTTGACTACATCTTTATTTTTATGGAAAGTTGCCAAATACAGAGCATTATTACCCTTGTTGTCTTCTGAGTTAAGCTTAGCACCGTTCTCTAAAAGTAATTCCACTATACCTAGATATCCTTTGCTTGCTGCAATATGCAAAGGTGCTTGTCCCAGAACATTTTCTTGCAAGTTTGGATTTGCATTATTCTCTAACAGCACTGTTACTATTTCAGTTGATCCATTCCTTATTGCAAGTATCAATGACGTAGTACCATCTTTATCCTGAATATCAACAGGAGCTTTGTGGTCAATAAGTAACTTAACAACCTCTACATCATTTGTGTACATAGCGTTGTGAAGCGGTGTCCTACCTTCAATTTTGCAGGTATTTCCGTTCATACATTCTTTAGGTGCAGGATCAGATCCATTCGTTAATAGAAATTCAACCATATCTTTTCCACTATAAACGGCATTTCTTATAGGTGTATTATTATATTTATCTTTAGAATTGATATCAAGACCATAGCTGAGAAGTAGTTTGAAACTTTCTTTAGCTTTTCTACCTGCAGCAGCGAATAATAAATTCTGTCCATTCTCATTAATATAGCTTACATCAGCTTTATTCTCCTTTAGGAACTTAATAGCCTCAACCTGATTTCTTACTACAGACCAAGATACTGGTCTGTTTCCCGCTTTGGAAACAGCATTAACCTCAGCACCTTTCTTTACCATATACTTTACGATTTCTAAGTTTCCTGACATACAGGCAAAATGCAATGGTGTAACGTCATTCATATCCTTAAAATTAACATCAGCACCTTTATCAATCAGATACTTTGAAATATCATAATTGCTTTTAGCTGCAGAATTATGAAGTGGACTACTTCCTTCTTTGTCTTTTGCATTCAGATCAGCACCGAAGTCTATTAGAAATTTTGCGATCTCAGTTTTACTGTTCACTGCTGCATAGTTCAATGGAGTAAAGTACTCATTGATCTTTTGTTCAAGAAGAGCTTTATCTGCTTTAATAATAATTTTCACTTTTATAAGATCATCTTGATCTATTGCTTCTTTTAAATCAGTAACCGATGCTAAAGATACGATCGGCATACTTACCAGTAATAACATACTTAATAGTTTAAACATTTTTCATCTCCATTTATTTACATTTATTTTAATAGTCAGGAAGCATCAGATATGATACTTCCTTTACATTGTATTATTGGTCTTTTAGAACATGAAGTGAAAAGTATGCGCTCGGTCTTTGTTTTTTATAATTCTCATTTCATACTTTACCAAGATACCAATAGCTTGTTTCTGTTCTTGTTTTGTGATCTTTCCATCTTTGTATTTTTGATGGATCTTTTTAATCTGATTGCTAAACATGATAGTCTCCTTATTTTTGTTTTGTGGTTGCTCACAATATCAATTTAAAAATAAAAAGTGCAAAATCTATGTGATTTCGGATGAAGTGTATATTTCGTATGATGAAATGATAAAATAAGGGTTTTTATGGTAGGAATTTCTGTAGGGGACGCAGATCTGCGGCCCCTACAGAAGGATATTTATTCCACGATTTTGTATCCAAGATTAGCTATCAATTCAGCGATTACTTTCTTATCAAGATTCTTACCTGTTATCTCAGCAGAGTTTGTTGGCAAGTCAACATTGGCTTTATCGATATTACCTTGTTTCATTAAAGTGTCGGTAATATTATTCACACAATGATTACAGGACATACCTTCTATATTTATTTTTAATGTATCCATAGTATTTACCTTCTTGGTTTTCTTTTTGAATTTTGGAGCGATATATCTTCTATATGATGAACCAAGGAGCATTACAGCAAATATCCATGCACTTACAATATAAATTGTATGTAAGAATCCACCATCATGCATGTGACCTGCTGCCATTTTAGGTATTACAAGATCTTGAAGTCCAAATGTATTAACAATAAAGTCTAGAGATAAACCTGCAATTATAGCTATGATCGATGCGGAAGTTGCATAAAGTATAATTACTTTTTTAGTAAATATCTTGGAAAGTATTGCCAATGAGGCAGCATTTGTTAAAGGTCCGACTGTTAAGAATACAAATGCGGCACCGGGTGAAACTCCTTTCAGCATTAAAGTTATAGCAATAGGGATTGAGGCGGTGGCACAGATGTACATTGGTAAAC
>WTAK01000063.1 GCA_013139625.1 Candidatus Delongbacteria bacterium
GAAAGGCAAAACAACAAATAAGAAAACATCATTATGAAATTTTTACTTATAATTATCACCACTACGCTACTACTCTATAGCTCTCCGAAAATTTTGATCAAAGAAGAAGCTATTCCTGATAATTTAAAAGAAACAGTTTTTTTCCTTTCAGACAGCTTAGACGGCAGAAGTTATTTGCAATTAGACAACCTTGATTCATCTGTTAATTTTATTGCCCAAAAATTCAAAGAATTTGGAATGGAACCAAAATTCCAGACTTATACAATCAACGACATTGAATACAAAAATGTGTATTGCAAATTACAGGGAAAGACTGAAGAACTGATCATTGTTGGTGCACATTATGATTCCTGCGGTGAATTACCTGGTGCAGATGACAACGCATCCGGAGTTGCAGGATTGATCGAAACAGCAAGAATAGTCTCTGCATCAGACAAACTAGATCATTCAATAATATTCGTTTCATTTACACTAGAAGAACCACCTTACTTTAGGACTAAGCAAATGGGCAGCTATCAATTTGCAAAATTCGGTGAGGAGAATAACTGGAAGGTAAAAGAAATGATAGCATTAGATATGATCGGATATTACACTGATGAGGAAGTACAGGAATATCCCACGGCTTTATTTAAACTTCTCTATCCTTCCAAAGGAAACTTCATAGCTGCAATATCTGACTTTTCTTCATCAGGTTATGCTGATGATTTTCAGCAACACGCTGAAGCTCTGGATCAAATAGAATGCATTCAACTGGCAGCACCCACTTCCCTGCCGGGTATAGATTTCAGCGATCATTTGAATTATTGGAATCTTGGGTACAAAGCTTTTATGATAACTAATACTGCGTTCTACAGGAACAAGGAATATCATTCATTTGGTGATACTTCCGATAGGCTGGACTATACTAAGATGGGTTATGTTGTAAATGCATTATCGAATTATCTATTAACTGAAGATCAAGCTCTTCATGTAAAATCCCCACCATTAATATTTATATTCCAAAGTTAGAACAATAAATTCTAATTTGACATTTGCGGATATTTTACGTATATTTATCGTACAATTACAATCAATACGAATATTATACGGATAATTTATGGATATTTCAAAAAAACTCATATTTTCACCTGAATTAAATAATTCCATCACTAAAAAGGTAGGTGAAATCGAAAAATTCCAAGGTAAGTGGGAAGCTTTAAAAATCTCAGAGAGTGATTTTTTAAAAGAATTACGACATATTGCGACTATTCAAAGTATCGGATCCTCAACAAGGATAGAAGGTAGTCAACTGAGAGACGATGATATCAGAAAACTTATTAATGAACTTGAAATAACAGAGCTAGAAACAAGAGATGAACAGGAAGTTATAGGATATTGGGAAACACTTGAATTACTGCTCATAAATGCTGACAGTATAGAACTTTCCCAAAGGTACATACTCCAGCTTCACGGTTCATTATTGAAATATTCGTCAAAAGATGAAAGACAGAGAGGATTGTACAAAAATCAGAGTAATAAAGTTGTTGCTACATATCCCGATGGATCACAGAAGACAATATTCAATACAACGGAACCTCATCTTGTCCAAAAAGAAATGAATGATATAATCCTCTGGGCTAACAATAGTTTGAATGAGAAAAATATTAACCCACTTGTAGTGATAGGAACATTTGTATATGAATTTCTATCCATCCATCCTTTCCATGATGGGAACGGTAGATTATCACGACTTCTTACGACATTATTACTGCTGAAAGAAAAATATTACTTTGTTCAGTATGTATCATTTGAACATATTATAGAAAAAAGGAAGAAAGAATATTACAAAGCTCTCATGGATTGTCAGAAAGATAGATATACAGTAAAAGAAAATGTAGGCATTTGGATAAGTTTTTTTCTGGATTGTATTATAGAACTTTCTAAACAGCTGGAAGAGAAACTCATCAGAATAACAAATAACGATGTTTATATAAACGACCGACAGAAGAAGATCGTTGCTCTTATCTTAAGTAAAGGAAAGCTAAGAACAGCGGATATTCATAAAGAGATACCTGATGCATCACTACCAACAATAAAGAAAGATCTAAAAAAACTTCTTGATGAAAATATTATATCAAAAGAAGGCATCGGTCGTTCAACAACGTATATGAAAACTAATGAACGATAACCCCATTAATATTTATATATTCTATATTGATTTAAGAATTAATAGAGACTATATTTACACACTTATATATTGAGATAGTACAACAGTATATATTAAGAGATACTATAAAAAACATCATCTCGGAGTAAAAATGTGTGGAATAGTTGGATATATAGGCAATAAAGATTGCGTTAGTTTTTTAATTGATGGCCTCAAAAGAGTTGAATATCGTGGCTACGATTCAGCAGGAATTGTTGTATGTGATGAGAAATTAGACAAACTTCAAATAAAAAAAAGTCTCGGTAAAATATTAGATCTGGAAAAGGTCGTTGACAGCTCTGTAAAAGGAAATATCGGGCTTGCACACACAAGATGGGCAACTCACGGTGAACCAAGTGTAGATAATTCACACCCTCATGTTTCAAACAATAAAAAGATATACTTGGTACATAACGGAATCATTGAAAATTATATTACTCTTAAGAAACAATTAGAAGCTAAGGGTTACAAATTTTACTCTGAAACTGATACTGAGATATTGGTAAATCTTATAGAAAGTTTTTACACAGACAGCATTGAAGTAGCAGTAAATAAAGCTCTTTTAGAGGTTCAGGGCACTTACGGTATTGGTGTCTATCATACTGATGAAAAAGATAAGATAATTGCTGCAAGACTTGGTTCTCCTTTATTAGTTGGCATTGGAAAAGATGAAAATTATTTTGCCTCTGACCCATCTTCGATCGTAAAAAAGACTGATGATGTTGTTTACCTTGATGATAAAGAGATGGCCATCATATAAAAGGATAAGGTCGTTTATAAGAACCTTGAAAATAAAGTTCTGAGAAAGAATATTGAAAAAATAGACATTGAAATTCAGGATATTGAAAAAGACGGTTTTGAGCACTTTATGCTGAAAGAAATATTCCAGCAACCAGCAACTCTTATTGATACAATGAGAGGTCGAATTCTTCTTGATGAGGGAACGACTAATCTTGGTGGACTTAAAGAACATCCGGAAGTATATGATGCTCTTATCAATGCTGAGAAGATATACATTATTGCCTGCGGTACAAGCTGGCATAGTGCTTTAATCGGTGAATATATGATAGAAGAATATGCAAAAATCTCTGTTGAGGTTGAATATGCTTCAGAATTCAGATATCGAGACCCTATTATTACTGACAAAACTATTGTGATAGCGATATCTCAATCCGGAGAAACTGCTGATACATTGGCAGCTTTGAAAGAGGCAAAGAGAAAAGGGGCATACACTATTGGGCTTTGTAATGTTGTTGGTTCTACTATTTCGAAAGTAACTGATGCCGGTGTTTATCTACATGCCGGACCTGAGATTGGAGTTGCTTCGACAAAAGCATTCACTTCTCAAGTTATGACTTTAGCTTTGATCACTGTTGATATTGCAAGACACAAGAACATGTCTTTCAGAGAAGGTTACAAGATCGTTAAAGAAATGAAGTTATTGCCGACTCTTGTAAATTCAATACTGGATAACTCCGATGCAATTAAAGAAATAGCATTAAAATTTAAAGATGCTAAGAATTTCCTTTATCTTGGTAGAGGATTCAATTTCCCTGTAGCTTTAGAGGGAGCATTAAAACTTAAAGAAATATCGTATATTCACGCAGAAGGTTATCCTGCAGCAGAAATGAAGCACGGACCTATTGCTTTGATCGATAAAGATATGCCTGTAATATTCATTGCTATCAAAGATTCGATCTACGAAAAAGTTATTACGAATATGAAAGAGGTTAAGGCAAGGAACGGGGTCAT
>WTAK01000130.1 GCA_013139625.1 Candidatus Delongbacteria bacterium
TTAATGATATTTGGTGTTATTTATATTTTATTTGCAACTCCGATGTATAAAAGTAAAATAACTCTTTACTCTGCTGTGGATACAGGTGGCAACTCACCTATGTCAATCATGGCAAGACAATTAGGAGCTGGAGGTGCCCAAACCGGAGCTACCTATTACAACATACCAGATGTTGTTAAAAGCAGAACATTAGCTGAAAAAATAGTGGCACACGAATGGCAAATAGAAGGCTTTGATAAAAAGGTTATACTTTCAGAATATTTTAACAAAATATTTAAAGTTAAAATGCCTAAAACGTTAAAAAATGAATCAGAAATATCTGCTTGGAAGGAACGACGATTTTATAATTACAGTCAGTATATTTCAGTTGATAGACTCGGAGTTGTAGCCAATGATAAAACAGGCCTAATAACTGTTTCTGTAAAAATGGAGTCTCCAGTATTAGCCAGAGATATTGCAAATTTTATCTCACTATTTGTTACAAGCTGGGTGAATGATGTTCAAAAAGAAAAGATAAAACAGAATCTTAAGTTTATAAATGAGAGGGCTGCGGTATTGGGGGTAGAGCTTCAGCAGGCAGAAAATGAATTAAAAAAATTCAGAGAGACAAATAGAAATATTCTCAATTCTCCTGATCTTCAACTTGAAGTGCAGAGATTGCAGAGACAGGTTACTATAAAGCAGGAAGTTTATTTGACAATGATTAAACAAAGAGAGATAAACCAGATTGAGGAAAATAAAAGTGTAGATGTTGTAAAGATACTCGACAAGGCTATTACTAGCGATATACCTTATAAACCAAATAAAAAAGATATATTCATCGCCATAATTTTTGTAGGTATTATTTTCAGTTCTTTTTTTATAGTAGTTATTAATCTTATTTACAGATCTCTTGTGAAGAAAAACTATGAAATTCCTAGATTATTTACCTATTTTAAAAAGATAATGAATATATAGATTTTAAAATATGGTTCAAATCAATTTTATGAACGTTTAAGTTTATTCATTATTATTGTTTTCATAGTACTATAAGCTGAAATTCTAAAAATTTCGCAAAGCGATATAAATATGATACTACTAAAAAGCATCTGCATAACTAAAGTTATTAAAGGTGACATATTTAAATAGTTTAAAGTCATCACTATAATAGCAGTAAGAACAGATACTATTCCAATAGAGAATATGTCTCTAAATTGTTCTACAATTTTATAGCTAATTTCTTTACCACAAAAATACATATTAATCAGTACACTAATAAATGAAGTGATAACACTTCCTAAAAGCAAAATTGTTACACCTTTTTTAATTGTTAAAACTATTGAAATAAATAATATTATATTTTTGAAAATTTCAAGAATAACTAATAGCTTACCTTTCCCTTTTACTTTCAATATGTTTTCATTGATTGAATAAAGTGGATATAATATTCCATATGCACATAATATTCTAAACAAGGGAATAGAAGGTGACCATTTTTCAGTTAATAAAACTATGAATAAATTATCAGCAATAGCTGCTAATATTATCATCAAAGGCAGAATGATAAACATTGTTTGAGTAATTACTTTCTTGTATCCTTGTTTAAGTTTTTTATCATCTGATTGCAATGTGGATAGAACCGGATAAGACACATTTTGAATAATACTTGTAATACTCTGAGATGGTATTTCTTCAAATCTTTTTGCCTGATTATAATAACCTACTTGTGCAATAGGATGAAATTTACCAATTAGTAATGTGTAAATGTTTCTAGAGACTGTTTTTATTAATCCTATGCTGAGTAAGCTAGAACTAAATAGAATTATATTTTTAATGGATTCGATCTTAAATACTAATTTAGGTCTCCATTTAATGAAATGCCATAGTAGAATAGATACAAATAGGGCTTGTAAAAGCATTTGCAGGACTAATGTCCATACTCCTAATCCCAAATATGCCATTGTTACTGCAATGCTTCCGGAAATTATAGCAGAAATTATAGTTATCTTTGCATATACTTTAAATTTGACATTTTTTCTCAAAATAGTTAAATGTATCATCCCAAAAGAATTAATAGGGAGGATAAGAAAAACAACTTTGCTGATACTTTCTAATTCAGGAGTATTGAAAAAGGCTGCGATCAGTGGACTTGCGAAGAAGAGAATTAAGTAAATAATGATACCTAAAAATATTTGAAAAAATAAAATTGTTGAATAATCTTCATCCGTAGCATCCTGTTTTCTAATTAAAGCTTGACCGAAACCTGAATCAAGCATTATAATACCAAGTGCGGTAAAAATCGTAACCATTCCGATTAATCCGTAATCTTCTGGAGTAAGAATTCGAGCAATTATCAAAGTAATAACAAACTGAATGCCTAGGGATGCAAACCTCTGAGTACCACTCCAAAACACACCTGTAACAGTTTTATTTGTTAATGAATTAGCCATTGAACCTTTAATTGTTAAATTAGTTTTATTTTAAATCATTGTAAATTTCGATTAATTTCATTCCTTCAATTTCCCAACAAAGTTCTTCTGCAGCAATAGTAGCATTTTCCCTTAATTCATTATAAAAACTCTTGTTTGCATAAAGTGAATTGATCGCTTCAGAAATAGCCTTAGGTGTAACAGAATCTAAGACAATTCCAAATTTATATTTATTGTTTAAATAAACATGCTCAGGAACATTAGATAAAATCACAGGTATTCTAGCTTGAATGCATTCAAAGATTTTATTAGATACTGTGTACTTAAAATTATCAGATACAGGCTTAGTTAATATTACTCCTACATGTGAGCGTGAAGCAAAACTAACTAATTCAGAAATTTCAACTGGGGGATCAAATCGGACTTCATTGCTTAATTTGTTGTCAGTAATATATTTTTTTAATTTTTCTTCAATACTTCCAAAACCTCTTAGCACCAATTTGATATCATCATCTAAATACTTTGCAGATTCAACATACTCCTCATATCCTCTGTGAGGGGACATTATACCCTGATAGATAACTTCAAAAAAAGGATTTTTTTCCATCAGATCTTCTTTTTTTGAATAAAATGGGCAATTTGTAACGACAGTAGGTCTCTCTATCTTGTATTTACTTCCAAGAACATCTGCTGCAGCATTACTAACTGATACTACTCTGTCTACTCGTCTTATTATAAATCTTTCAATTATTGTAATAATATTTCTTATTAAATTCATAGATTTTAATTGCGGCATACCTGTGTATATCTCATGACTATCATACACGATCTTACTTTTTGAAAATAATATTGAAGCTAAATATGCTGAAGGGAGAGTATCGAAGTCATTAGCATGGATAATATCAGGTTTTATTTTGATACACTTTTTGGTTAAATTATAAATAGGTAACCACATACGTAAAAATTTTTTAATTTTACTTTTTAAGTACCCGCGGTATTTTTGATTTAAAGGATAAATCCATGCTTTATATGGTAAATGACTTAAAAAATCTTTATCATAATTTTTATCATGTGTACCTAGTACAATCACATCATGTCCATTTTCATGCGCTAAACGGGCTTCTTTTTGTACTCTTGGATCCTTTTTTAAGCTATTTGTAACGAGCATACATATTTTCATATTAAACCTTCTTTTCTTCAAAATAATTTATCAGTTTATTTATATCATCAAATAGTTCAACATTTTCTTTTAACCAATTTTCATCCTTTTTCCACCATTGAATTTTATTTAATACTGCAATTTGTTCATCTGTAAATCTTTGGCCAATAACTTTTGCAGGTATTCCACCAACTATTGAATACGGTTCTACATCTTTATTAACTAAAGCTTGTGCTCCAATAATTGCAC
>WTAK01000003.1 GCA_013139625.1 Candidatus Delongbacteria bacterium
GATTGAAAGATATTTAACAGATACTTCTTTCGCTAAAGAGATTGTTAACAATGCTAAAGAATCTGTAAAAAATTATACATGGGGAACTATTTCAGAAAAATTACTTAAATTTTATGAAGAACTAGAGAAAAATTAACAAAGGTGAGATTTGTTATGGGCGGCATGATGTCCCAGTTAAAATATGTTATTTTTTTTGGAGCATTTGCAGTAGGAATACCGGCAGGTTATAAGTATGCCAAACAAAATAAGTATGTTGAAAACTTTGTTTTCTTCTTAATGATATTCTTTACATGCGTTGAAGTAACTATTAATTTTGTTTCAAGAGAAACATACAGAGGAACTTCAAGAGGATTTGAGATCGGACTGATAGATCTTGCTTGTATTATAATTCTTTTGCTGATTATAGACAGAAAGAAAAAGTATCCAATAAAAATGTTGCCACCCGGATCAGTATTGTACTTTATATTTTTCTTCTTCTCATTTCTCTCGTTTTATAACTCAGATATAATGTTGTATTCATGGTTTGAGATATGGAAGATGGTAAGAATGTATTTTTATTTTTGGGTAATCTATAATTATATCAATGACTTTGATAGGATTGAAATATTAATGAAGTATTTTGGAATAATTTTAATATATGTCTTCATTATAGTTTTGAAACAGAAATATTTAATGGGTATCTTCCAAGCTTCAGGACCTTTTCCACACCAAAATTCTTTGGTTATGTATAATATAATTCTTTCATCGTTTATTTTTGCTCTAGTATTTAATAAGAAAAAATCAAATTTTATGTTTTGGGGAATGGTTTTTGGAATGGGAGGAATATCTATTATTTCAACTCTTTCTAGGGCGGGGATGGCTTGTTTTATGATATCTCTTATGGCAATAATGTTTCTTACTTTTTTGTCAGGATTTAGTATGAGAAAAATAGCTCTTACTTTTGTATTAGCATTAATGGGTTTAGGTGTTCTTTATAAAGCTATGGATTCTATTATAGAGAGATTTGAAACAGCTCCTGAGGAATCTGTTGAAACAAGAATTGTGCTTGCTGAGGCTGCGGTTAAAATGGCCAATGATAAGAAACTAGGAATAGGTTTAAATAATTTTGCTCTCAAAATAAATCCACCATACACCTATGGTGATCATATTCCGGCAACAAAAGGCGATGACACTAAAAGAGCTTTGGTTGAAACAGTTTATTTAAATGTTGCGGCTGAAACCGGATGGCATAATTTGGTTATATATTTAATAATGTTGTTAACAATGTATATCAGAAATATTATTAACTTTTTCAGGTATAAAGGGCATCGATATAGGTTTGTTCTTATAGGTATGCTCGGTGGACTGACAGGAATCTATATTGAATCGACATTGGAGTGGGTATTGAAACAAACAGGGAATTTTTATCAGTTAATGATGATGCTATCTTTATCAGCAGTTATGTCTAAGTTGATAAAAATGGAAAGACGAAAAAAAAAGTATGAATTAAGAAAGAAAATGGAAATAGCTAGGAAGAAATAAAAATTGAATGATGAATTATGAAAAGGTTACTGATCATACTGTCTAAAAATCCTTTCTTGATAATTAAAATAATTATTTTGAACTTTAAAGTATTATTTTTAAAAAGAAAAGGCATTAAAACCCTTGTTTATAATATGCATTATGACTACTTATTTTGTACTTTCGAATCACTTTATAAGCTTTTAGCAAAAAACTCAAATATCAGAATTTTCATTTCTTATAAAAACGATATTAAATTAAAAAAACATCTTCAAAACTTAGACTTAGGTATTCGACTGATCAATAATACAATATCTCCTTTTATAAATTTTGATCTTTTTATAACTGCAGAGATAACAGGACCTGATTTTCCAATGAATGGTTTAAGCACAAAGAAACTTGAAATATATCACGGCACAGGGATATATAATTTATATGATGAGTTGCCTGTTTTAAGAAGATTTGATATTCATTTTGCTATAGGAAAGCAATATCAACCGGAATTTTTTGAGAAAACAGGTTTAATAAATAACTCAAGAGTATATGAGGTAGGATACCCCAAGACTGATGCCATAGTTAAGAATGAATATGATAATGAATCACTATACAAACAATATAATATCAAAGGGAAACCAATTATTCTTTATGCACCACATTGGAATGAATTCTCTTCAATTCATGCCTTAGGAAGTAAGATTATAAGCAAATTAAGTACATTGAATGTAAATATTATCGTTAAAGTACATAATTATATTTTTACTCAATATCCTGAAGCGAAATGGGAAGAAAGACTTAGATCATGGGAGAAAGAATTTGAAAACGTTCATATAATGAGAGATCCTGATACTCAATCATATTTTAACATATCGGATATGATCATTACTGACGTAGGTACAACAGCAGCATTAGAATATTCATTAATAAAGAAACCGTTATTTATCTATAAAGATATGAATTGGTTTAAAGGTAAAGATGGCATTCAACCCGAAACCGATATTGTTAAGGTAGCAATAACTTTCATACAAACTGAAGAGATATTTGATTTAGTTGATAGATTACTATTCAGAAAGGATAAAGAAATTGAAAATATGATTTCAAAGCAAAAAATTGCTCAGCAGAAATTAGCAGGTAAATATTTTTTTAATATTGGAACAGCAAGCAAAGTCGGTTATGAAGCGATTATCAAAGAACTAGGCATATATGAACAAACAGAGTAAGTGCTATGGAAAATGATCTTAAGAAAAATATTTTCAGAAATACAATTACAAATTACATTGTTTTATTTTGGACTATGTTTACAGGAATATTCACTACTAGAATATTGTTTTTGGAACTTGGATCAGAGCTATATGGCTTTTGGACTTTGATCTGGATGGTATTTGGCTATTCACTGCTCTTAGATTTTGGTTTTGGGATCTCAGTCCAAAAATACACGGCTGAAATTAGAGTTAGCAAAGATTATGAAAAGCTTAACAACTTATTAAGTACAGTTATAGGAAGTTATTTTATAATGTCATTAATAATTATAACTATCACGATTGTTATGGTTCCATTTCTTGATAAGATATTTACAATTGAATCTGTTAAAAATATAGAATATTTCAAAAAAATATTTATGTTTTTTGGAGTTGGAGTAGCTTTAATATTTCCACTGGGTGCATTTAATGAAGTATTAAAGGGTCTTCTGAGACTTGATATTGCAAATTATGTGAAATTTGTT
>WTAK01000201.1 GCA_013139625.1 Candidatus Delongbacteria bacterium
AAAATGTAGAAATATTTACTGAAGGTAAAACTGATGCTGAAATTATAAGTCATGCATTTAAGGTTATAACAGATGACGAGACACCTTATTGGAGTATTCAATCGTGCAGAAGAGCATCAATTACATCTGGAGGAGCTACAGAGTTAGCTAAATTGTTAGAATCTATTGCACCTAAATTATCAATTGAAAATGATAAATCAAAAATTATTATAGGAATTTTTGATAATGATGCTAAGGGAAATCAAGAATTTAATGGCTTAAGAGACAATTTGTTTACTAATATAACAAATCGAATTAAAAAGCATATTGAAGAGAATATATTTGCGATGAAATTACCAATCCCAAATGACATGGATATGTACTTGCAAGATAAACAAGAATTTAGATTCTTTTCAATAGAACATTACTTTCCTTTAGATTATTTAAAAGAACATAACATGGTTAAAGAAACGAGTATAAAAGGTGTCTTTGAAATCAAAGGTACAAAAACTAAATTCGCATCAACAATTCAAAAAAGTTTTAACGAGCAACTATTTCTTGATTTTAGATGGTTATTTGATGAAATAGATCACATAACAAATCAAGAAACAAAGTATACAATATAATTTAGATATTTATTTACATATAACACAAGGAGTAAATCATGTTTAAATGTTTTTTAATCATTATAGCAATATTAAGCCTATTTGCCTGCTCAGTTAAGGAGAATAATAAGAATTATACCGTTGAAACAATAAACGGTGTAAAGACCTACAGAAATAAGAATATCCCATCAACAAAGGATATTGTGATTAAACCTGTTGAATTATTTACAATTCAAGGTGCTGATGAATCAATAACTGATTCGACCAGAATTATCAATCGTATATCAGATTTTGATGCTGACAGTAAGAAGAATGTATATATCCTTGATGGTAGATCAAATTCAATGAAAAAATTTGACAGCAATGGAAAGTATCAATTTAGTTTTGGTAGGAGAGGTACAGGTCCGGGTGAAACTGAAATGTCAAATTGGATGTTGATATTAAATGATACTATTATGTACGATGACTATATCGTTAAAGATATGCTGAAGTTTAATCCTGATGGTAAATACTTGTACGAGAACAGAATGACAGAATCAGGACCTTTTGAAAGATATCAAGCCCTTACAAAAACTAAGATAATTGGATATCAGGCGTATTATGAAGAAATTGATGATGAAATGTTTGTAAGCTATAACTTATCAATAATGAATAGCGATTTGAAAAAGTATAAACAGATCGCAAGTAAGAGGGCTAAGTTCGTTCAAGGTAAATATAACTTTTTCGACACATTTTTATCAGCTTATGCAACCTCAGATAGCTTGATCTATTTTGCTGAAAAGAGTGAATCGAAATATAAGATAAATGTTTATAATCATGAAGCTGAACTACTTTATTCAATTAAAAAGAATTATGCAAAAATTCCATTTAATGAAGAAGAAATTAAAGTATTCGACACAGAATATAAAGATATCTGGTATTTTAGTGATAATAAATCAAAGTTCAAGAGTGCGATCATTCAAATGGAATATGACAAATATGACAGGTTATGGGTATTCTCTGCTGTTAAGAGAGATGAAACTAACCAAACAGATCTTCTAGTTGATATATTTAAAGATGGTGTTTTCTTACAGCAAGTTAAGCTTGATATTTGCCCCGGATATGATTTTGTAAATTATGATCATCAAATCAGGCTTCTTGGTGATAGAATATATTACGCGAACACACAAGACCAATACATGAAGGTTTTTGAATATTAGAGTCAATTGATAATTATTTTGTAGGGTACGCATATATGCGTACCTTTTTTTTATAAAAATTCACAAAATAAATAGCAAAGGGTCACTATATGATACTTTGCTATGTGTATATTTCTTTCATAGGCATAGAAATCCAAAATTAAGGAGGAAACTTATGAAAGATATTGACTTATACGATGACGTATCGTATATTAAAAGTATGAAAGTAACTGCAATAATACCAGATGATCTTGTTAAAGAAGTTGTTGAGAAAACACATGCTAAAAACATCACAGAATCTTTGAAGATTGCTTTAACAGAGTGGCTAAAAATCCAGAAACTTAAAGAATTGAATTTAATGGTCAGTGAAAAACCACTGGATTTTAAGTATTCTGCAAAAACTATCAGAGATAAGAACAGACAATGATCATAGTTGACACTTCTATATGGATCGATTTCTTTAAAAAGAAACTCGATGAATTCGATATTTTAATTAATTTGATCGAAACAGGGCAAGTTATAATTCTTGATGTTATAGCTGCAGAGCTACTCCAAGGAGCTAAATCCAAAAGAGAAGTAAAGATCATTAAAGCTTATTGGGATAATCTTGTCAAATATTCTGAACACGATCTAATTGTTCAAGCAGGGGAGTTCTCGTATGAGAACAAATTTATTGATAAGGGAATAGGTTTAATAGATTCTATAATCATTACAGCAACTAAAAATTCAAATTCAAAGCTCTGGACTAGAGATAAAAAGATATTAAATAATGTAACAAAAGATCTAATCTTTTGTGGGATCAAAGACATATGATACCGGCATTAGTGCCAAACGGAAGATCTTTTCGTCTCTGATATTCAAACCGGATGCTTCTAATATTTTCACCATTTCGTCAATTTGTTCGGTACTGTCAATTAAAGCAGTAACGATTATGATCTGCTTTTCCTTTTCTTCGTCTGTTGTGAAGAATCCTTTAAAAAGAGGAAGTTCATCAGTAAGAGATTTTTCAAGATTACTTGCTTCGATATAAGAAGCTTTTGTTATCTCAACACTTTCTAATGCAAGAAATATGTCATCTTTATAATTTATATCAATTATTTTTAAGAACATAAAATACATTAATCCTCCCTACCATTGTTTTTTATTTCACCTGACTTTATAAGAACTTTCTTCGTTAGAATTGGTCCGATGATCTCAGTGATTATAGTTGTGAAAAGAAGTATATTAATTACCAGCAAGGCTACTTCTTTGCCTTTTTCTCCATATAAAGGTCTATTGAAATCTTTGTTGATAGCTAATGCCAATGCTAATGCCACACCAACCTGAGGTAATAATGCAAATCCAATATATTTACGAATATTCACTGGAGCCTTTCCTAAAGTTGCACCGATTCTCGCTCCGCCAATTTTTCCTATAGCTCTGGCAAAAAAGTAAACTATTCCTAACATACCAATACTTTTAATAGACATAACATCTAAGTGAGCACCCCCAATAATAAAGAATATTGCCAAGAATATCGGTGTGAAAAACTCAATAACACCTTCACTCTTTCGTGCAATTACAGGAGAAAGATTTGTAAGTATTGCTCCAAAGGTCATGATCGCCAAAAGCTCAGACACATGAAAGTGTTCTGTGATCCCAAGCAAAAGTAATATGAAAGCAGCCAATGCCATTTTAACAACTTCGTCATTACGGATCCTTCTTAATAGCAGCATAAATAATAAAGCAGCTACAATACCCAAGCCTAAAGCATAGCCAACTGATAGTACTGATGTAATGATAGTACTTAATATATGGATGTCTGTACCTGAGATGAATGATTTAGAAAAACTAGCGGCAAAAACATAAATTATCAAAGCTAGAGCATCGTCAATTCCTACTACTGCTAAGATTGCTGAAGTTAATTGACCTCTGGCTTTATATTGTTTTATTACAGCAACGGTTGCAGCAGGTGCTGTGGCTGCAGATACAGCAGCAAGTAAGAGTGCAACGTATATTTCTTGATGGAACAGATATCTGATAGCGATGAAAACTAATGTAAAAGCAGCAAATCCTTCAAAGAAAACAATGAAAAATATAGATTTGCCAATTTTTTTTAGTACATTGTATCGTAGTTCAACGCCAATAGAAAATGCAATGATCCCCAAAGCTATTGAAGATAGATGTGTAAAACTATTGATCAGATCATCATTGAAAACATTGAATACTGATTGCCCACACAGTACACCGATAATAACATAACCTGTAACTTCAGGAATATTTATTTTTTTTGATAGAATTTTATTCCCTGTTGATATCAAGAATAAGATCCCCAAATAAAGTAGTATATTATAAGATTCCAAAAATGATCCCCTCAATAAAACTCAATTAAAAGCTGGTGAAGATATCAGTTATGTCGTTTTGACTTTTTGCCGTAAATAATTTTTCTCGTATAGTGGAGCTTTTTATCAGTAACATAAGTTTTGATAAAAGACCTAAATATTTTTTCTGAGCATTCGAAGGACCTCCGATAAGGAATACAACCTTAACAGGCTTAGAATCTATAGAATTCCATTCGATCTCATTTTTCAATATTCCAACTATCACAAAAAAGTTTTCAATACTCTGCAACTTTGAATGAGGTATGGCAATCCCAAGACCAATCCCGGTACTTATAATATTTTCTCTTTCAAGTACTGCATTCAAAAACTCATCATCGTTATTAACTAATTTCAATTCACGAGTTTTATTAACCAGCTCTTCAATAGCTGAATTTGAGTTTTTTACATCAAGGAATATTACATTGTTGTCTTTGATTAGGTCTGATAAAATCATTTTATTGATTCTCCTTAAATTATGAGAATAAAATTATAATTACGTATAATTATTTTACAGTTGGATGATACTTTATTTGAATTAAATAATCAAGGTATATATTTGAATTTGGAAGTAATTTCCATATATTTATGATCTCAAGAATTAAAAGGAACGACAATGAACGCAAACAATACATTTACAGCTATAGATTTTGAAACAGCGACATCAAAAAGGAATTCCATCTGTGCTGTTGGAATAGTATCAGTAGAGAACGGTGAGATCGTAGATGAATATTCAATCTTAATTAGGCCACCATATAATGAATATAATTGGCATAACACAAATGTACACGGCATATACGAGGAAGATACGGAGAATTCTCCAGCATTTGATGAAATATACCCTGAGATAAAGAAACGGCTATACGGCAGAACTATTGTGGCTCATAACGAATCGTTTGATCGCAATGTGTTGAAGAATACTATGGAAAGCTTTGGGATTGACTATTCAGACTTGAATATTGCTGATCGTTGGGAATGTACTATGAAGATATACAGAGCTAAAGGATGCAAACCTGCAAGATTAAATAGTCTATGTGACAGGTATGGGATTGAACTCGATCATCATGAGGCTTTGTCTGATGCAAGAGGGTGTGCACAACTTTACTTAAGGAGAGAAAAATGAAATATAGAAAGTATGATCACAAAAAAGATAAAAAAGCAGTTTTTAGGATTTGGAATGAAGTTGGTTGGGCATCAAAAGAAGATTCGTATTCTTTTAAAACCTTTATTCCAAAAAGCAGGGCAATAGTATCGGAAGTTAATGGAGAAGCTGAATGTCTTGTTCTGTCAGATATAGGAGATTATTTCTATGATGGGGCAAAATTAAAATTTTCAGCAATAACCGGAGTAACTACAAGTTTTGTTGCAAGAAAGCAGAAATTGGCTTTAAAATTAACAGCTAAAAAAATCGCATTGGATGCTATTGATGGTGCTGAAGTTACCGGATTAGGTATTTTTGACCAAGGATTTTATAATCTTCTCGGTTATGGGAATGGAAGTTATGAACATTTTATGACATTTGTACCTTCATCTCTTAAAATACAAAGAGATATTCCTGCCCCTGAAAGAATAGGCCTGAAACAAGCAAAAGAAATATATAAATTAAAAGTAAAGAGATATAAAGTGCACGGCAGCGTGAATTTATCAGAGCACTGTTCTAGCGGAGATATCCATGAAAATAAAGGATTCCAAGGTTATGGTTTCAGAGATAAAAACGAGGATATTTCTCATATGATCTTACTTTTCGGCAAAGGAAATGAACATGGGCCATTCAGGCTGAATCTTTTATATCAGAACTATGATCAATTCTTGGATCTTCTAGCACTTATCAAAAGCTTTGGAGATCAGATCTACCTTTGCAAAATTACCGAGCCTGCAGGAATTCAATTTCAAGATTTTCTAGATAAACCTTTTAAGTATCGAGGAATTTCAGAAAAGGGTAAATATGAGAATAAATTAACTGCTACAAGTTGGTGGCAGATGAGAATATCAAATCTTGAAAATTGTATCAGTAAAACAAAAGCTATTACAAATGTTAAGTTCAACTTAAATCTTAATGATCCTATTTCAAAGTATCTTGAAGATAAATCTAAATGGAAAGGTATTTCGGGAGATTATATTATATCTCTGGGGAAGAGATCTAGTGCTAAGAAAGGTTTTGATAAGAATTTGATGACTATGGAAGCTGGAGTTGGAGCTTTTTCAAGGCTATGGTCAGGTGGTTTGAAAGCTACTGAATTGAGTTTCTCTGATGAACTGAAAGCACCTAAGAAATTATTATCGCAGTTAGATAAAGCTATCTGTTTACCAAAACCTCATTTTGATTGGGAGTTCTAGAATTCTTCGTAATTACAAAATAATTTTAAATATCAGTTGAGAATCAGAGAAATATTGCTTATAATATCGTGTTGTTAGTTATTACTGATTCAGGCATAGTATTAATCAGTTGTCGATAACTAATCAGCAACTAATCTTAAGTAGGTGAAGCAATGATAAAAACACATTCATTTCATATCCCTGTAATGGGAATCGGGTTTACAATTGACACTCCATTAAAAATTTCTCAATTCGGAATTGATTCGGTAATTTCTCTAGTTGACGATATTCTATTGGAGAAATTAAGAAAATTCTATTGTGAAGAATTTGAAATGCCGTACAAAGAGATCAGCAAGAATATTGAAGATTTTAGAGCAAAAAGGATCACTTCATATCTAGATCTAATAAATGATCTGGCAAAGAAGAAATTTGAAGAATTTAAAAATGCTGCTTCTAAGAGAGGTAGTGAG
>WTAK01000289.1 GCA_013139625.1 Candidatus Delongbacteria bacterium
ATTCTTCTGTGTTTTAGATCAAGCATATCTCTTTCCATTGGATAGTCCAAGAAATCAAAAGTTAATGTGTACATCAAGATGATCGATGATACTACAGTATAAATACCTCCCCCGATCACAGGAATAAGCCATAACGGAAGTGGTATTGCGAGTAGAATGATAAAGAATAATAATTTTTTCAGTTCATATAGAATATCATGCTTGATCTGACCGAAAAAGGAAAGTGGACTTTTGAATTTCTTCCCTGTGTATGCTTCTTCAACTTTTTCAGATAATAAAGTATTAAATGGTGCATTTATGACAGCAGAAAGTATCATAATAAGAAATAAAGAAAGTATGATGATGATAAGAAAAAATGGTAATACAAAAGTGTAGTATAGTGAGATCAAGTACCAAGCGGAGTTCTCTGCTACCCAGGTTCCAAGCAAAGCATCATACCATATCATTCCATTGGAGAAAATGAAGAAGAAAGCTATCACCAGCAATATTGTAGCTATTGTTATTTGAAAAATTGCGTATTTGAGTAATTTCTTGTTTTTTAACAGAAAAGCGGCTCCTTTTAAGAAATATATAAAACTTAATGAATCTTTTATTGCAGTGAACATGTTATCCTCATGTTTTTTGTTTATACTCAATTTTTTAAACTAAGTTTTGAATTTGCAAGAAGTATTTTAGGTATAAGGTATAATTATTCCGTAGGGTCGAACTCCTGTGTCCGACCGGAAGCGGATTTAAAAGTTTGTGAAAAGTAGATATAAGTTATAGATTTAAAGCTTGTGTATTAACGTAGGTACAAGAAAAATGAAGTATTTATTTATCCTTATTATTATAGTATTGCTTTCGGGGTGTGGTTATATTCCGGTAAACACTCCTTTTATTGTCAGTGATGATAGTTACGAAAAAGAACTTTTAGATAATGATACGATCAGAGTATTATCTTGGAATGTTTATAAAGAAAATAATGAGACTGAATGGGCTAAAGAATTTAAAACGATCGTTAATATCAAGAAGCCTAATATTATTTTATTACAGGAATTTATACTTGATACTAATATGGTTGCCTCTTTTAGTGAATGCTCCAAACTTGGGTATGAATTTGCACCAAATACATATATTAAAAAATATAAAGCACATTCCGGAGTTCTTACTGCATCAAGTATAAAACCAATAATGGTAAATTCAGTATTTTCAAACGGACTTGAACCCATTACCAAAACGCCTAAAGTTATTTTATTTACAAAATACACTTTAAGTTCATCAAATAAATATCTATTAGTTGCTAATGTTCATGCAATCAATTTTGAAATATCAAATAATAAATTTGAAGATCAATTACAAAATATGTCTAAAATAGTTATAGCCCATGATGGTCCGGTGATCGTAGCAGGAGATTTTAACACATGGAGTGAAAGCAGGTATGAATATTTGAATGAAATGACAAAAAAAAATGGCTTAACAAAGATCGATTTTGGATCTAAATCAGATAATATTACATGTTCATTTGGGAATCCATTGGATCATATTTTTTACAGTGAAAACGATCTTGAATTAATAAAAAAAAGCTCAGATGTTATTGATAATATTGAATCTTCAGACCATCTTCCTCTTTTCATTGAATTAATTGTACGAAATAATAATTTTGCAAATACATACAAATAAATCAGGTTAACTATGTCTAATAAACTATATACATTATTAATAGCATTATTTGTTCCGTTGATGATAGTTAATGGTCAACTTATCATATCAGAAGAAGCTCAGCAAAAAAAATATTTATTACCATTGGGGCAGATGTTCGCAATAAACTGTGGAATAGCTGCGACAAATAGATATATTAGAAATGTTCACTATGCCAAGATTAGTTTTAGCTCGATTGAACACAACTTGCTAAATACTTGGGTTTGGGATGATGATAATTTTGAAGTTAATCAAATAGGTCATCCCTATCAGGGTAAGCTATATTATTCGATAGCTCGTCATTATGGACATAATTACTTTGAAGGTCTTGCTTTTACTGCACTTGGAAGTATGCAGTGGGAATATTTCATGGAGACAGAGAGACCTGCTGTAAATGATCTGATCACGACAACTTTGGGTGGTGCAATGCTCGGAGAGATCACTGATAGAGTATCGAATCAAATCTTAGATAATTCATCAACAGGTACTATGAGAGCAATAAGAGAAACAGCTGCTTTCATTATCAATCCAATGAAAGGATTTAATAGAATTGTTGATGGAAGTATGTTCAAAACTCAAACTAATGATAAAAGTATATTTCCGAAGAAAGATAAGATAAGGTATGAAATTTCTTTTGAGAAAAAAATGTTTTCAAATATGAATTCACAGGGCTATGATGATCTTAAGGCAGACTCAACATTGATAGTACCATTCGCAAGCTATAATTTTAATATGTCATATGGAGATCCTTTTAAAGCGAAAGATCCATTTGATCATTTTTCGTTAAATTTTGGATTTTCTTTTATGAAAGATGTTGTGGCAAATGTATCTGCAAGAGGTTTAATTTGGAAAAAGAATTTACGTATAAAAGATAATACACACAATGCTATCGGATTTCTTCAAAATTTTGATTATATAAGCAGTAGCAGTCATAAGATCGCTGCGAGTAGTTTTGGTATAGAACTCATGTCTAAGAAGACTGCTTTTAACAATTGGGTATTTAGGTCAAGATATCAAGTAGGTTTGATCGCATTAGGTGGTGCCAGTACAGAATATTACGTTGAAGTTGAAAGGGATTATAACCTTGGCCCCGGTGCAATAATTAAAATAAATTTGATATTACAAAATGATAATTTTGCAAAGATATCCTTTGAGATCAATCGTTTCTTTATCAGGACTTTATCAGGTGCTGAGGGTGTTGAATCTGTTGGATTAGGGAAGGCTGAGATCCAGAAGGATATTTATAAAGGGTTCGGTCTTGCTACTTCTTATGTTTTTTATGACAGAGTTGGGCATTATTTAGCTCATCCTGATGTGCAGGTTTTTAATCATGAGTTTAGGGGAATGTTGACGTATAACTGGTACTAGTAAAAAATAACTATTGACAAATGTCAATTACTTGTTTATATTTCGTTTATAGGTAAGATAATTTTAAATATGAGGTAATAAGATGAAGAAGAAAGTGATTATCATAATATCGATTGCAATATTATTGTTTTTTGCTTTTAAAGGGTTTCAAATTTATGTAGGTGATAAAACAGAAGCACTATATAATGAAGGATACGAAAAACTCGTAAATAAAGAATATGCTGCAGCTATTGATGACTTTAATAGTTCTTTGTATCTAGCAGAAAATATTGGTTCAAAAATATTTCCCGAAGAACCTGTAAGAAAGCTTAGATCATGGGCTTATGCGCAAAAAGCTTGGTGTTATAAACAGTTAAATGAATACGAGACCGCTATTGAAGATTTTAATAAAGCAGAAGAAATAGGTTTTAATAAACCAGATCTTTATAAAAATCGAGGTTATGTTTATGATGTGTTGTGGGATTATGAAGCATCATTACAGGATTATAAAAAACTGATTGAATTAGAACCTGATAGCACTTTTGGATATTGGAAAGCTGCTGGATCACTAATGCAATTAGAAAAATATGATGAATCTTTACCATACTTAGATAAAGTTATTGAACTGGATCCTGAAAATGTTATGTCTTATTTTTATATCGGACATGTGAATTTATACGGATATGAAGATTATATAAAAGCTGAAGAGTTTTATTCAAGAGCGATAGAAATTAGCAAAGCACAAAACAAGGAATATAATTATTATTATTATTTTAGAGGTAAAGCGAAAAAAGAATTAAATAAACTAGAAGAAGCAAATATCGATTTTAAAAAAGCAATATCAATTGCACCATTAGAATTTGATGCTGGATACTATTTCAGAGGTTTGTCGTATTATAATTTAGAAGATTATAAAGCTGCAATCTCTGACTTTGAAAAAGAAATCGAAATAAATCCGAATTATAAATATCCTTATAATAGTCTTGGAGATACATTTAAGGAATTAAAGCAGAATGAAAAAGCTGCGGAGTATTACAATAAGTATTTGAGCCTTATTGAAGATGAAGAGGAAATAACTGAAGTAAAAGAGAAACTGAAAGAAATGGGATATTAACCAGAGTTTATTTTCTTTTTAATACAGCAAGTGTTTCTATATGCATTGTATTGGGGAACATATCATACGCTTTTAAATCCAAAATATCGTAATTCGTAAGTAAATCTATGTCACGTTTCTGGTTTTTCGGATCACAAGCAAGATAAATGATCGTTTCGGCATTCGATTCATTAATTGCATTGATTGAAGTTTTATCAATACCCTTTCTTGGTGGATCTACTATTATCATGTCATATCCACCTTCCCCGATCTCATTAG
>WTAK01000037.1 GCA_013139625.1 Candidatus Delongbacteria bacterium
CATTCTCCTGTTTTACATTTCGATTTGGTTTGCTACAGCTGTATGAGAAAATTACAACAAATAAAAAGGTATTCAAATTAAAATAGTAATTTAACAATTAAATGTAACATTTTGAGGTGGTAACGACCTATTTATAATTCGAAGTTAAATATAAATAATCATCTTCTTGATGAATAAAATTCTTTTTTATCTCACTTTCACCGTACCTCTGATTAAGTACAGAGTATAGTTTCTTTGCCTCAGTATCATAAATGTCTGCACGGGCATATCTTTTTAATGTTAAGTAAATATAGCTGACAAATTTAGATGAGTTTGCCAATAATGAATTGAAATTATTTTCCCGGGCAATATTTTCCTGGATCAAGAATGAATCCAGAGATCTTTCCAGTTTCTTCTGATACAAATATATACTTCCAAGTTGACCTTCTACGCAACAAAGTACATACTGATTGTTTATAGAACTTGAAATTGACTTCGCCTTGTTGAGCAGGCTGATAGCTTTTCTAAAATTGTTTGATCTTTTATAGACAATAGAAATAAGAATAAGTGTCATACATTGATTTACTTTATCATTTATTTCATCAAAGATATTCAAAGCACTTAAGTAATTTTGGACAGCTGATCTATCATTATTTTTAATATTGAAATTAATATCAGCGATCTTTTTATATGCAATAGCTAAAGACCCTTTATCTCCGATCTCAATTGCAAGCTCCAACTGCATATTAAAGTATTTCAGAGATACATCATGATTTTCAAGCTCATAATTTACCAATGCAAGAGAGTTGTATAACTCCATGAGCCTGTATTTATCATCTAATTCGATCTCAATTTCGATCCTTTCAGTAAAACAATCCAATGCATCATTGAACATACTCATATTCTTATATGTTTCTCCGATCAGTTGAAGAGCAGTTGAATAGTTCTCGTCATCATTCTGCTTTTTAGATTCATCAAGCATAGTATTGAAGTTGCTCAAAGCCAGCATGAAATTTAATTGTCTGGAATATATTATTCCCATAGTTTTATAATACTTAATTACCTTATTATCGGTTGATTTTGTGGCTGTCAGAGCTTTGTCATAGTATTTTTCGTAACTATTCTCATTCGACTGAGTAACCTTAAATAAGTCACCAAGTAAATAACTTGAATCTGCGATTATATCATACTCATCAATATACTCAGCAAGTTCCAAAGAATGCTCAAGCTGCTTAATTGCATTTGTATAGTCTCCGGTCAGCTGATAAATTTCTCCTTTCTTATAAAAAACGGTCATTCTCAGCTTCTTATTATCTTTTTTTGTATATTGAAGAGTCGATATGATCTTATCGTATAAATTTAAAGCTTTATCATTTTCGTAGTTGTTCTTTGTCAAGTCTCCGATCTGCTTTAATCCGGTCAGGACATCGTTGAGAATTTTATCTCTGACATCAGGCTGACTCAATGAATGCCAGTAATGATCAAAATTCTTTATTGCATCAATATCATTTATGAAATCATCTACAATTATAGGAGGGATGAGGGGTGAGTTTAAGATCTCAAGGTTATTTTGCATGACTCCCATGAAAGCGTATTGGATGAGTTCATTGCTTGTTCTGATTTCATCGAGACAAAATTCATTTGGATTGCATTGATGTATCTTAGATATATTACTTTTTTTGCTAGTCGTTAATTTTGCTTTGTATTTGATGTTTAGGATATTATCGAGGAATGTTTCTTTGTTACTTTTGATATTTGAGTAAACTGAACTTTTGGGTGCGTTTATTATTATATCACTGGTTTTGATACCGGCTGCTTTTAGGTTGTGCAATATGTAATCTGTAAATATTCCAATGCTTAGATTTGATCTTTCGTAGGTAAATCCTACGAATTTGATGCCGGAGGATATTTCTCTGAGGATGATCTTATATAAATATCGTCTTTTGTTGTCAATGTACTTTGTGGTGATGTAGTTACAGTTGATCTCCCAGTTATGCTCGACTTTTGTAATTTGGAATTTACTGTTTTGAACTTTCTTTTTGTAAGTTGAAAGGTTGTTATATTTCAGGATTCTTGATATTATTGTTTGACTGCAATCAAGGTTTAGTTTGTTTATTATTTCTTTTATAGTAATACTTGGGTCATTTTTCTTTAGTTCAATAATTTTAGCTTCGATTTTTGGGGATATTTTATTATTTGGGTGGTTTTGTCTTGCTCTTGATTTGTTTGAGAGAGCTTTTTCACCGTTTGCTTTATAGGTTTTTATCCATCTTGAGACGGTTATTCGGTTTATGTTGAAAAGGATCGCTGCTTCTGATATTTTGTTCTTTAAAGCGTATTTTACGACTTTTAAGCGAAATTCTTGGGTATGTTTGTTTTCGTTGGTCATGCGTTTAATTTAAGGGGATAGTATTGAAGATTGCAAGAGGAAATATAATATTGTTGTTATAGTATGACATTTTTGTTAAATTACTTATTCATATTATTATAGATGTGGTAAATAAAAATGAAAATAGAAAAATTAGAATTATATAATTTTCGATCTGCAAAAAAAGTAAGATTTGAATTTGAAAATCAGTTAAATCTTTTTGTGGGTGTTAATGGTGCAGGCAAATCAACAATTCTTGATGCATTGAGTAATTGTATGTCTTGGCTAGTAAAACGAATTGAACGTGAGAATGGGCGAGGTAATTATATCGCAGATTCAAGTTTAACTGTTGGTGAGAGTGAAGGTTTCTTAAATCTTTTTCTCAATCATAAGAAGTCTTCTTATAACTGGATGTTGGTTAAAACAGCAAAAGGCGAATTTTTAAATCTTAAAGCTCAGCTTATAGGCGTTTCTAAACTTTCAGAAGATATAAAAAAGTTATATAATAAAAATATGAGTTTGCCAATAATTGCATACTATCCTGTCAATAGGGTTGTCAGTGCAATTCGTCCAGAAATTCCAGATAAAGATTCATTATATAATCTTGATATATACGAAAATGCTTTAGGAGGTAAAACAAATTACCAATCTTTTTTTGAATGGTTTAGGCTCCAAGATGATATACTTAACGCAGAATACTCATCTAGAACTAAATGGATGAGAAAAAATCGCACCGCAATCAAATATAGAATAAATAGGATTTTTGATTTGTTAAAAAAATCATTTAAAAATGAGTTTGAAAATTCTTACGATGAAATTAGTTACTTGGCTGAAAGATTTGAAAAAGATGAGATGATTTATAAAGAACCACGATATCTTTTTCGGGAATTATCTCATATCATTGAAATGATTAGCTTCCGCTCAAAGAACAATTATGAATATGACAAAATATTACACGATTTAGAATTTATGTTTCATAAAATGGGTTCGTATAGTAATGAAGTAAGAGACAACCTTATTGAGGAAGGTGGATTCCATGAGGAAATAGTCGGTCAAATTATTCGAAATTTCAATAAAATATGGTTCAATGTAAATAAAAATGAAGAAATAATAGATTTTCTTTGGGAGGTATTCAGTTTCTCACTTTTTCTGAGCCTTTGGTGGTTAAGTGAAAAAGGAAGAAGAAATTTGGATAAGGAGCTTAGAGCTGTAAAAAGACAGCTAAATAAAATACAATCTGAAAATTCAAAAACTGTAGCAGAATCCCTGAATTCTGTAATAAGGCAGATTATAAAGAAAGAAGTTCAGCAAAAAAAGAATGCTTACCGAAATCAAGGTCATGAACTGGATTTCGTTACAAATGCGATAGAACATTTTATACCAGACTATAATAATTTACGTGTTGAAAGATATCCTCGTTCACATATGTTAATTGACAAAAATGGTGAAACATTTGATTTAGACCAACTTTCAGATGGTGAAAAGAATTTAATTGCTTTGGTTGGTGATATTGCAAGAAGGCTCGCGATTGGAAATCCAAATACTAATAATCCCCTAAAAGGAGACGGAGTTATACTCATAGACGAAATAGATCTTCATCTTCATCCTAGTTGGCAGCGATTGGTTGTACCGAAATTGTTGGAAACATTTCCTAATTGTCAATTTTTCATATCTACACATTCACCTCAGATTCTTAGCCATGTCAAACACGAAAGTATTTTTTTACTTAAACAGACTGATGAAGGATTGACCTATTCAAAAGCTACCGAATCTTATGGTAAGAACTCGGATAGGATACTTGAAGATTTGTTAGGTGTTGATTCTCGACCTTCAAAGGAGAAGAAAAGGCTTAATAAATTATTTAAGTTAATTGAAGATGGAAAACTTGAAGAAGCAA
>WTAK01000116.1 GCA_013139625.1 Candidatus Delongbacteria bacterium
GTAGATTTGGGAAGTAAAGTAGGAAGAAAACTTAGCCATAAGCAATTATCCGAGATAAAAAGGATACTTATCATACAATACAAACCATTTGGGGATGTACTGTTGAATACTGCTTATTTATCTTCATTAAGAAAAACTTTTCCTGATGCAACGATAGATTACTTAGTACAGAGACCATTTAAGACAATACTTGAAGATAATCCTAATCTTGATAATCTAATTATCATGGAGAAGAAAAAGGGTAAAACCATTCCTTACTACTGGGAAAGGATCAAGACTATATTTAAAGTTAGAAAGCTGAAATATGATATGATCATAGATTATCTAAGAGGTCCCGGATCTTCTCAGATAACAATGTTCAGTGGTGCTAAATTTAAACTTGGATGGAATAGAAAAACATTAAAGAACTGGTTTAAAGGATATAACTGGGTTTATAACTACAGAGAAGATAGAGACCATAAGATCTACGCAGGAATTGCAAAATTCAAATTATTGGAACCTTTAGGCATAGAAGATACCAAAGACAATATTTTTTACCATGTTAAACCTGAATCTATTGAATTTATTGATAACTGGCTAAAGGAAATTAATCTTACAGGTAAAAAATTCGTTGTTTTTTCACCTGTTACTCCGGTCTATAGAAAACAATGGGAATTTGAAAGATTTGCTGAAGTAGCTGATAAGATAAAAGAAATCGGAATTGAAGTGATCTTGCTTTGGGGCCCCGGTGAAAAGGATAAGGTTGAATATATGGCTTCAAAAATGAAAACTGATCCTATTATTGCTCTTAATACTACTTTCAATCAGGCAGGTGCCCTACTTAAGAAAACATATATTTATATTGGTAATGATGGTGGTGTTATTCATCTTGCAGTAGCTATGGATACTCCAACGGTCGCTATATTCGGTCCAAAAACAGACCCATTAAAATGGACATCCTGGCATTTACCTATCCATAAATATTTGAGGGACTTTGATTTTAAAGATCCTAAGGATAATTCATTCAATATTTCACCTGAAATGGTATTTGAAAAATTTCAGGAGTTACAAGAAATCATTAAAAATAAGGCTGCTAAATGAAAAGAGTAATTACATACGGTACATTTGACCTTTTCCATATAGGGCATCTTAATATATTGAAACGAGCAAAAGCACTTGGAGGCTACCTTGTTGTAGCTGTATCTACCGATGAGTTCAATTTAATTAAAAATAAGATTTGTACATATCCATATAGAGATAGAGCTGCGATCGTTGAAGCTCTCGAATACGTGGATAAAGTTATTCCTGAAAATAATTGGGAACAAAAAGTTGACGATATAAAGAATAACGATATTGATATTTTCGTAATGGGAAATGACTGGACTGATAAATTTGACTTCTTGAAAGAACATTGCGAAGTTGTATATCTACCCATAACTGACGGAATTTCCACAACAGAGATAAAAAACAAATTAAAGAAGTAAATGAAATATCTATTCTACATATCTAAGTTCTATTCAATCACTATCATTAAACCTTTGATGGAATATCTTGATACTACTCAAGACGAGTATGCTATTCTTGTTTCCAGAAAGGTAAAAAAGAAGATCACTGAGAAAAATATATGGTCAGATAAAACTATCATTACTACTATCAGGGAAGGTATTGAATTCAATCCTGACTTCTGCCTATCCCCCGGTAATTATGTTGACTTTAGGCTGCCCGGAATAAAAGTAGAGATCTTTCACGGAATAGGAATAGAAAAACCATCTCACTATGAGATCAGGCATTTCTTTGATGTATATCTTACTTCTGGTCCAGTTGTTACTGAGAAATTTGAAGCTCTGAGAAAGAAATATGGTTATTTCCTAGTTCGTGAAACAGGCTGGGCTAAGATGGATTACATCATGAAATATCCTTCTGAGAATATCAGAGGAAAATACGAATTTCCAGCTTATAAAAAGATAATACTCTATGCTCCAACTTTCAGTAAGAAAATGCAATCTGCAGATGCTTTAACAGAAATCATTCCAAGCATTATCAAAGATGATGAGATATGGTTAATTAAATTTCACGAATTTATGGATAAATCAGTTATTCAAAATATCAAAGAATTGAATGATACCCGAATCGTTCTGCTGGGTACTCATGATATTACTCCGTATCTATACATCGCAGATGTTATGATATCAGATACTTCTTCAGTAATCTATGAATTTATGGCATTGGATAAGCCTGTAATAACATTTAAGACTATGGCGAGGAAAGATAAAGGGATCGATATATCTTCTGCTGGTGAATTAAGACTAACTTTAGATAGAATACTTGTGAACCCGGAAGAACACTCAGAGATAAGAAAAAAACATATGGATGAAGTTAATCCATATCTTGATGGCAATATAAGCAGCAATATCTTTAAAACTCTTGAAAAAATTAAAGAAAACAATGAACTTCCTAAAAAGAAAAAACCATTGAATATTTTCAGAAAACTGAGGATATTATATCATGAGAAGTTCAGGAACGGACACTTAAAGTAATTACGGAATTGAAATAATATGGCAGGAAATTTACAACTTACAGGTAAACTTGAAGTAACAGCAAGAAAAATGCTGAAAGATGTTTGTCGTATCTTAGATGAGAATAATATTCCATATACTCTTGAAGGTGGAACTCTTTTAGGTATCGTCAGAGAGAACAGATTACTTCCGTGGGATAATGATCTTGATCTGACTATCACTGACGACCATCTTGATAAGCTTATTAAAATCAGATGGAAGATCTGGCTTGCAGGATATAGAACAAGAATAAGAAAATCTAAAAAAGATATGCCCCACTTCCCTGCCGGCTCAGTTCGATTGATAAAGATACAGACTCGGAAATTTCTTCTCAAAGGTGTAAGCCTTTTGGATGTATTCGTAAAAACAAAAGTAGATGAAAAATACTTCTGGACTGTAGGAATAAAAAATCCAGTACTTAAATCAGTACCATATCATTTCTATGAAGAACTTTCTAAATTTCCATTTGATGGGTATGATTATTCTGTACCTACACAGTATGAAGATTACTTGACTTATCGTTATGGAGACTGGAAAATACCTGTAAAAGAATATGATTTTAAAAAAGATGATAAAGCGATAACAAAAACGTAAGGAACGCAGGAATGCGTTCCACAGAATATACAAGGAGATATAAAATGAGAGCTATTATAATTGCAGCAGGAAAAGGTACAAGATTATATCCACTGACTAAAAACACTCCAAAAAGCCTTATTGAGATTGGCAATGGTATAACAATGCTGGAATCTCAACTTCACAGCTTAAAAGAAAATAACATAAAAGATATTACGATAATAGTCGGTTACCGTGCTGAACAGATAGAAGCTAAGATAAAAAAATATCAGGATGATTTTAATATTACGACTATTTTCAATCCTTTCTATGATTGCTCTAATAATTTGATCTCTGTTTGGATGGCACGACACTTTATGAATGAAGATTTCATCACTATAAATGGTGATGATATTTTCAAGCCAACCGTAATTGAGAATCTCCTGAAAAGTGAAAGTAATATTACTATGGTCATTGATGAAAAAGAAAAATACGATGATGATGATATGAAGGTCGTTCATAAAGATGGACTTGTGTTGCAGGTCAGCAAAAAGATCCCTATGGAAGACACAAACGGTGAATCTGTCGGGATCATAAAATTTACCGGTAAAGGAAGACAGATATATGTAGATACTCTTGAAGAGATGGTCAGAGATGAGGCTAATCGCAATGTTTTCTATCTTATGGCAATTCAAAAAATTATCGACAAGGGTTATCCTGTGAATTATTCTAAGTGTGAGCCAACTGACTGGAGTGAGCTTGACTTCCACCCTGATCTTGTGATGATAAAACAATATCTGAGAAGATCTAATTTGATCGATACTATATTCCCGGGAAAAGATAAATGATAAAAGTTTTATTCGATCTTAAAAAAGAATATTATTTCAATTCTCTTTATCCGTTATATAAAGAGATGGTAAAAGATCCCAATTATGATATTTATTTCCGTATAGGAAAAGATCAGAAAAGGTTCCTTGGTATATTTCTTATCAATGAGAAGAATAGAATTGCAGAGTGGATGATCAAAGAAGGTTATAAACTTACGGACGAAAGAAGCGGCTTTGACCTTGTAGTCTGCGGTGACGCTTTTAAAGATCCTGAGAAATACGGAGATTGTGTAAGGGTACATCTTGATCACGGTGTAGGTATAAAAACACTGAGAATAAGGAATGTAGTAAAGCAGAAGAATTTTCACTATCATGTATTCCTTGAAGGTCAATATTGGTTCGACTATATAAAGTCATTAAACTGGGAAGATAAAGCTGATTTTTATATTACAGGACTTCCAAAGCTTGATCCTTTCTTCTGGGAAGGTGAATACGATAAAGATTCGCTGGTAAAAAAGATCGGTATAGATACTGCAAAGAAAACAGTGTTATACGCCCCTTCTTACAAACCAAGCTGCATAGAGCATATCAAAGGCCGAATTGCAGAGTTACTGCCAAAATATAATCTTGTAATCAAACTTCATCCATATAGCTGGGCTGGAAAGTATGCTTCACATTCTCAGCATAAATTTTATGAAAAACTTGCAAAGGAAAACGAATCCGTATTCCTTATAGAAAAAGAAGATTACGACATTTATCCATATATGTATATTTCAGATACTTTGATCAGTGATACTTCAAGTGTCATCAATGAATTCCTTGCAATGGGGAAACATGGTATAATCTATGAACTTCCTTACGATAAGCTTAATCACAGTGATGGTATGCCTGTATTGTCTATTGATCCTAAGGAATGGTTGCTCGGAGCATTTCCTCACATGAAGTCACCTGATGATCTTATTCCTGCTGTAGAACAAGCTTTGAATCCAACTGATGAGATGAAAGCAAAGCTTGAGGAATACAGAAATTATTTTTTCACCGGCTTAGATGGAAAATCAGGTGAAAGAGTCAAGGTGAAGATTGATGAGATCATGGAGCTTGAATCATACTAAGCAGACTATGAATATTAGACTTAATATTCTTTTAATTGATCATACTACAGAAGCTGTATTGCAATTTTGTCAATAAATTCACCTGACTTTATTCGAAGAGAATACCCCTAGGCTTGCGGCGGGGATAGTCTAAAAATAACAAATTCTTTTATTTTTAATATGTATAATTTGCACTATTTTAACTGGTAAATAAAGAATAAAGTAAATGAGTGTTAGTTAAGTAATTTTTTCAATGAATGCATCTGGATTATATATTTTTTGAAATTTTCCTTTATCTAATTTCTTTGCTTTTTCAATAATAGAGGAAACTTCATTATCTACATTTTCAAGGTATTGTAAATAATTTTTATGTTCCTCAGAAAATGGCAATAATTCGGGATATTTATGATTATTCAGATGATACTTTATATGCCAAATCATAGCTGCAACATTTTGGTATTCGCAAATCACATTTTTACCCCAGCTATCACCTTCTTTCTCAGTTATGCTTTCGCTCCCTTTAATGATGTTTTTCTCTAATAATTTTATTGTTAATTCGCGGTGTCTAATCATTCCAATGTTCACATTTTCTACTAAAGTATGTATCAGTTGATACGATAATCTTTGTTGTTTATTTAGCCCTAAAACTGCGTCTTTATAATAGTTTTTAAATATATGATTAGATAAAGGAACAGGAGTGCCACCTTCTATTCCTTGCAGAGCATATATTTGCAATTGTCTTGTGTAAATTAATTGAGTTCTTTCTAACTCGCTTTTTAACTCGTAGAGCTCTTCTAATAAGCATTTTTTTATTTTTCGTGTATAATAAAAATCTTTAAGAATACCCGTAAATTGAGCAAGTAGCCATCCTACAAATACAGAAGAAAGCCCTAATATTAATGTTTTATAATCCATATTATTCCCTTGTTAAACCACTAATCCAATCATGAATCTACTTATGGAATGTTTAAAAGTCAACGCCTTTTTCTCGAAGAGGTCTTACTTTTCGTTGCTTTATACTTTAGCTTTAAAATTTACGAAATCATATTCTGGAGAATTTTTCATTCTAAATTTTTCTTTAAATTCTCTTATCTTTCCAATTGCTTTGCTTGGGAATTCTCTCTATTTGAAATAAATACTTTATTTTGATTTGATACCACTATTTTTTTTTACCGGATAACCCGAGCGTGCCCACTCTGCAATACCATAACGCATGTTGTAAATATTCTTAAATCCATTTTGGATAAGGATTCTGGCTGCCACAGTACTACGGTTACCAGTTGCACAGTAGATGAGGATCGGTTTATCCTTATAGTCTAGTAGTTTTGTGAATTCTCGCTGAATATTCTGAACAGGAAGGAGTTTTGAACCTTCAATGAAACCTCTATTATATTCACCCATAGTCCTTACATCAAGTATCAGTGGAGAAATATTGGCAATGATCTCCTTAGCTTCCTTTGCATTAACAGCCTTATAGTTAGCCTGAGTATATTCGATTACATTGATATTGCCTTTGATATCATCATATTTAAATTCGTAAAGACCAGTTTTCTTAAACTTTACATAATTCTTCTTACCTTCTTCAGCAGGAAAAACTTGTTTGATCTTCAACCCGTCAACTACAAGGGTTTTGCTCTCACTTTTTTTAGTAGGGAAAACAACATAATCTCCACGATATAAGGTAATAACCTTTGCTGAGACTTCTTCCGGGGTCAATATTCGTAAACCATTTACGATCTTACCTGAAACCTCCACTGCAATAATGTTATTAACAATAACAACCAATAGTATAAAAAACAATGCATTCTTCATAGATACTCCTTCCTAAATTTCATTTTTTCTATTTCTCATATTGGAAAGTTAGCGTTTTTCATAACAAAAGTCAAGTAAAATATAATTACAGGCAGGAATTACTTAATGTTTTAAGAAATCAATACTATGCTGAATTACTGTAATAACTTCATGAAGAGTGGATTTTCTTTGGTTTCTGTCACGAATATATGGAATAGTCTCATAAACAAATCTTACTCTGGAATCTGTAATAATGGTTTTAGGAATATACTTCCCTGTGTATGGAGACTCAATTTCTTGGCTTATAATTTTAGGTAAGCCATCCAAATAATTATCACCCTCTGAGCTACAATAAATTATTATCGCACTATTCTTATACTCCTCAAAAACATCTCTGCTAGCAGATGCAGCTAAACCACATGTTGTATTTTTGTCAGAAAATAAAAAAACAATTGGAATGTTTTTATATTTAGCTTTCCTTATAGCAGTTCTTAATTCATCTATTCTGTAAACATAATCCGGTATCGTGAAGGAGGCAAAAACCACTGTATTCAATAAAAAAATAAGACCTAATATTAATGAAAAATTATATTTTATCATGACTTTTACCTATATATGATATTATCCATGATGCTGATAAGGCTACAACCAAATTTATAATGACATAAGCATGGACTGCAAGGTCTTTGATAAAAATCACTGAAGCAATTGAGCATACAGCACCTAGAATTGTACCCCAGAATACTCCTGATGATGTTATCTTCTTTGAGAACATACCAATAACGATCAAAGATAAGATTGGTGCACCGAATCCGTGTATTATTTTGTTGGCTACGACAAAAATACTTCCTTCAGCTGCCATGATCGGTATTAAAATCAAAGCTCCTGATAAAGAAATAATCCCAAGGATGAAAGTACCTGATTTACCTTTATTCACTGTACTGAATAATTTTATATCCTCAGACAGTACCGCTGACATAGCATTTAAACCAGAATCTATGGAACTCATTGATGCTGCAAGTAAAGCTGCGATAAACAATCCCGTAACTCCAACAGGCATAGATTGAACAAAAAATGCCATTTGCTTTAACGGTGGTAAGGATGAT
>WTAK01000317.1 GCA_013139625.1 Candidatus Delongbacteria bacterium
TTTACAAATGATGTTGATATTGTCAGCTTGTTTTCAAAATTGATCGATAATAATAATTGCTTAAATATTGAATGCTTGAATTTGTCTCATGAAAAGCTTAATGAAGTCATTTTGAACTTAAAGCAAAATTACTTGGGAGATATAATTACTAGCGATGTTGGTGTTATTCCTTATTGTCCAACAAAAAAGTTAAAAATGGGAAATAAAGATCTTGATTTTGATCCTATGAGTAACTTGAATAGATTGATATTATATCTTGATGAGGGTATCTTGTCTTACTTTGTTAAAAATCGAAAAAATAAACAACTATTTTTGAACGATGTTGTGTTGCTAGTTAATAAATTTAAAAACAGCAAGCTTTCTTTAATAGAGTTGTATTCTTCTTTTACAGATAACAACGATGTTGAAAAAATTGTAGCATTTATAAGTGATTTTAATACAGACATTCATATTAGCCTGAATACAACTTTAGATAACTTTGAAAAAGCTATGACAATTAAAGAAAATAATGAAAATCTTAGTATGAGTTTTCATGTATATCATAATCATTTAAAAGAAAAATACTTCAGTAATGTCAATATAAATAACGATATCGAATTCGTATTTTTAATAGAATCAGATAACCAATTATCATACGCACTGGAAGTAATTGAGAAGTATAATGTCGGCAACCATAGGATTAAACCGATTTACAACAATAAGAATATTGATTTCTTTAAAAATAGTGTTTATCTTAATCCAGACGACTTTGCAGGTAGTGAAATAAAACGAAAAGAAATTTATGCTAATCAAACCTTAAATCGTAATTTTTTTGGTAATTTATATGTTTTTTCTGACGGGTCAGTAAAGACTGCAATGTCAGATAATCAAACTATTGGTAGAATTGATCAGGATTTTCTTCCGATCTTAAGGAGTGCATGTAAAGAAACAAGTAACTGGCTTTTAACAAGAAACAAAATCAAACCATGTAAAAATTGTTGTTTTAATGAATTATGTCCGCCAATATCGAATTACGAAATTCAAATAGGTAAGTATAATCTTTGTAATATTAGTTCATAGAAATAAGGAGTAACAATGAAAAAAATCAGATTTATTATCTTTACCATCTGCATACTGATACTAATCAGTTGCAGTCAAAAAAAGAATTATACTGTTGAGGTTAAAGATGGTGTAGAAATTATAACCAACAAAAATATAGAGTCGTCACCGAAACTTAAATTAGACTTAAAATTGATAAGTGATATCTCTCTTGATAGCTTGGTACTACCAGATAGTATCCCAGCTATGGAATCTTTTTCCATGACAGCTTTGGATAATGATGGGAACATTTATATATCTCATTTCGGAAAAAGTATCGTTTATAAGCTGGATGAAAATGCTAACTATGTTACCAATTTTCACCGGAAAGGTCAGGGACCTGGAGAAAGTATTGTTATCAATGATATCAAAACTATTAATGACTCAGTATATGTATTCGGGGAGTATGGGAAAACAGCTATTTATAGCAAATTAGGTAATTTTATAAGACAGGTCAGGCTTCTTGATGGTAAATACAGAGCTTTGCAAATACTTATTTCTGATGATAATATTTTTTGCTATTCGAGAAACATTACATATGATATGGAAGAGAAAATAGAAAATACAACTCTTGGAGTGTATTTGCTTGGTAAAAATAATCTTGAAAGTTATTCAAAAATATTGGAAATTAATTCAACGGTAGATCTGAACAACTACAGATATCTTATGAACGATGAACAAAGACGATTCTCTTTTTACAATGGACAAATATATGTTGAAGACTTAAGTTTCACAAACTATGCGGTTGATATTTATGATCTGCATGGTAAAAAGAGAAGAAGGATAGAAAAGCAAACTAGGAAAATCGCTTGTTCCGATAAATTCAAAGATAAAATTAAAAAAAAGAATCAGCGTGGATCCAGTGTTAAATTCATAGCAGATTACATGAAGCAAATTCTTTGGATGTATGTTGATAAAAATGAAAATCTGTGGATTAAACCTGCTATTGAAGGTCTAGAATTTGATCATCAATTTTTTGATATCTTCAATTCAGAGGGTATTTTTCTGAAAAGAATAAAATTTCCTTTACCCGACAGCTTTAAGTTGCTGATTTTCGATAAAAGCAAATTGATAGCCATCGATCGGGATAATTGTATAGTGAAAGTTTTTAAATATGATTTCATTAATCATGAATAAATATTTAAAAAACTAATAATCTTATGCTTAAATTCCCTTTCTACAAACAGCTTGACCAGATGGACTGCGGTGCTACATGCCTTAGAATCGTTGCAAAATACTATGGCAAAAGTTACACACTTGAAACTCTTAGAGAAAAATCCTTCACATCTCGTGAAGGTGTTTCTTTATTAAGTATTAGCAATGCTGCTGAATCTATTGGCTTTAGAACAAGAGGTGTGAAACTCAGCTACGATTCGTTAAAGCAAAGTTCTCAATTACCTTGCATTGTTCACTGGAGTCAAAATCATTTTGTAGTTGTTTATAAGATAAATAATAAATTTGTTTTTGTTTCAGATCCTGCTCATGGATTATTGAAATATACTAGGGAAGAATTTTTAAAATACTGGGCGACAGATCAAGATGATGGTATTCCTGTTGGTATAGCTTTATTATTGGAACCATCACCTGATTTTTACAGTATTGAAGATGAATCTAAGAAAGTTGACAAAACAAGTTTTAAATTTCTAATTCAATATGTAAGACCTTATAAAAGGCTGATTATTCAGCTTGTTATCGGTATGGCAGTTGGTAGTTTCATTCTACTGCTGTTTCCATTTTTAGCACAAGCAATGGTTGATGTCGGTATAGCCAAAAAAGATTTAAACTTTGTTGGAATAATTCCTATTGCTCAGTTATCATTATTCCTCGTCCGAGCCACTATCGAATTTATCCGTAGTTGGATATTATTGCA
>WTAK01000322.1 GCA_013139625.1 Candidatus Delongbacteria bacterium
AATTTCCATCTCAGGCGTATATCTTGTAAAAAAAGATCTCTTTGGCTTATTCAATACATCAAAATTCTTTGAGTTAAATGAGACTATTACGATCCTACCTAGAAAATACACCGTTGACAAAAAAACAATTAACATTATCAAAGCTGATATTGACAGAACTAAAAATTCATTATACAATATTTTACATAAGCACAAAACAGGCGATTTTGTAGGATTGCGAGAATATGTTCCGGGAGATCCGGTCAGAAATATTCATTGGAAATCCTGGGCAAAGACTAATAGACCTACTGTAATTGAGAAGGGATTCGGTAAGGTCAATGAATTTAACGTTGTCTTATTTAACATAATTCGTACTGAAGATGAAGGATTTGCATTAAAATTTGAAGATACACTATCATTTGTTTATTCATTGTTGGAATACTTTTCAAAGAACTGGTTCACTGTTAATTTTTATTATTTCAGAAATAATGAATTGAGAACTTTAACCGTTACGAACGACAAAGGTAACTATCCTAAGCTGTACGAAATTTTATGTAGAATGGAATATTGTGTTGATCCTGAGATTGAAAAAACTGCAAATCAACTGAGAAAAAAATTAAAGAAACATTCAAATTCATTTTTCATTTTACCGGTAGATGATGACAAAACAATAAACTTCGTGAATAGTTTCAAGCCTATCACAGCTATAAATACTGATAGAAAGATCGATAAGAATAGAACAATTCAAATATCTAAAGTTAATAACAATATCGAGCAAATAACAATATTATGAGAAAGTATCCATTATTAATATCATTTGCATTGCTGTACTGGGGTTTTAATACCGACCATCTTTTGATTGCAAGTATTTTTATGATATTACTTGAGTCGCATAGATTTGTAAAGTTTAGATGGGATTTCTCAACAAAAGACTTTAATATGATATCTATCCTTTCAACTCTTGGTTCGATCGGTTATTTGATATATTTTGCAAATTCGAATCAAAATATAGGATTTATTTCAGCTTTCCTGAAATTTCTTCCAGTAATATTATTTCCATTGAATTTCTTCTATTTATATAGTATCTCTGAAGTTATTAATGCAAAAAAACTATTTCTCTTATTCGTTGTAAATAAATATACGATTGTACATCCCTACACCAAGAATTTCCGACCTGATTATATTTTCTTTGCAAGCTTACTGATCGGTGGAAGCGTATCAGAAGGTATATTTTCATTTTCTGCTTTGATATTATTGATACTACCAATCCTATTTTTTCACAGGTCTAGAAATTATAAGTTTGTTACTTGGATAGTAAGTCTGGCATCTGTGATAATCATCGCACTTATTCTGCAGTTCAGCATTTCAAATACATTCTTTTTTATGAAAGATCTTGTGATCGATCTTTATCTAAATCATTTTATAAAACATAGTGATAGCAGCATTGCAATAGGCAATATTGGTAGTATGAAGGATGATTTCAAGATCGAACTCAGAGCAGAGATCTTCGGTAGAAAGAAACCATACTATCACCTTAAAAGTGAAGTTTTTAACAGTTATTCAAACGGTGTATGGAGAACCGCCACAAATGGATCTAATAAATTTCATCAAGTAGATGTAGATTATGAAAAAAATACAGTAGATTCAATGAGGATATTCTTTTTTTCATCGGGAAATAAAACTTATTTACAATTACCTTTTACTGCCGGCACTATTGCCGGGCTTAGTGAGGGTCAGTTAGGAATTAACGACCTCGGAAAGATCACTATTAACGACCCGCAATATTTAACCGATTATAAAGCATACAGTAGAAAAGATTCAATAATAAATTTCAATAGTGAACCAAGTATAAATGATTTGAAAGTTAATGCTTTTGATAAAGTTTTGATCACTACGATAATTGACTCTTTAGGTTTGAGAGAAATGCCTTTAAATAAAATTTATCGTACTTTGTCAAATTACTTCATGACTGACTATCAATATTCTCTAGATTATATTGAGCAAAAAAACATCAATAAGTTAAAAAACTTCATTAATGCAAAAGAAGGGCATTGTGAACTCTTTGCAACTTTATCATGCCTAATATTCAGACAGCTTGGATACCCCAGCAGATATGTTACCGGGTATCTGGTCAGTGAATATAATGAGTTTGAGGAGCTTCATGTCGCTAGGAAAAAAGATAGTCATGCTTGGATCTATGTAAATGACAATGTTGGCAACTGGTATGAGTTTGATACTACACCACCGGATATATCTTTTAGCAGTTCTAGATCCGGTTACTTTGGCAAGATTTATGATATGGTATCTTATCTTTATTACAGAGCATTTATGTTTAGAAAATACAACAATGATATTTTTAAGAACATATTATTACTTTCAATAATTCCACTTGCTCTATTTCTATTGTATAGGATTCTGAAAGGAGTCAAATATCGAGGCGATAGAAAAAAGAAAATCACAACATCTCCTTACAAAATATTGGATGAGTTGTCTATAATCCAGGAGAAATTGAGAAACAATAAAATCGAAGACCATGAAACATTATCGAAATGGTTTGAACGCATCCGTAGGGAACGCAGGAATGCGTTCCTCGCAGATGAGGAAAACCAAAAATTCGATATCATTCAGAAATTGTATTATAAAAAGCGATATTTCTCGGAAAAATTTACGAAAGAACACGATAAAGAATTAAATAAAAATATTGATAACATATTGTAAGGGACGCAGATCTGCGTCCCCTACGGAATGTTATTTACACATTAAATTCTTTTATCAATTTTTTAAATTCAAATACCGGAGAAAACCCTGTCGTAGTCTGCAAGATCCTACCTAAGAAACCATCTACAATTTCTTTATCCTCTACGATTCCATTTTGATTCAAACTTAATAAAGATTCTATTACAGATTGTCTTACCTTGATATTTGTATTAAAGAAAAGATGTGAAATATCTTCAAATTTATCAATATTCTTCATAAATTGTGTATATGCTGCAACTGCATTTATCACGATCAAGAAGTTCTTGTGCTTTAAAAGTTTTTTTACTTCGGAGATAATTTTTTCATTTGATTGAAGATTGTCAGAGAAATGAATTACATTTAAAAGCCCTTCAGATACAGTTTCAAAATAATTATCATTTAATGAGCTTAATATATCTTTCTCTACGGTTTCATTAAATCTACCGATTTTTTTATAAGCGGTCATGATATTTCTTCTGATAAAATTCACCTGCTGATATTCACCCCCGAAGAGTCTTTGCAACGATGAAACTTTTCTCTTATCATTAAATAACTTGCTTAGAAAAGGTATCTTTTCTTCTGCATAAGTTAATCCTGAAAGTTTTACCGCATAATTTCTTACCTGCCATGAATCATAGTTAAAATAATGACTTGTTCTATAGCGGAGATAATCTAAATATTTATTACTAACAACTTCTTCCTTACTCATCTTAGACAATATGCTTATGAACTGAGGTGCTCTGAAATTTGCGTAAGGATTTTTTTCAATTATTTCTTCCGCAACATATTCTTTCTTATTCGTATTATTTAATATTTCTTCAATGAATTGATATATTTTTTCAGTCCCTGAATCTTTTATATAATTTTTTGCGTTTTTTTCAAGCAGCGCAATTCTTTCTTTGTCGTTATATAGGTCAGTTATCTTCTCACTAAGTTTTTTTCCACTCACCATTACTGCGAACTCATCATTATCTATGATTATATCCTCGTAGATTACTTCAGCTGCACCTGCATCCTTAATATCTTCGGCATTGATAACCTGGTGATCCCCAGATAAGTTTGCCTTAGGGATTATCAGTGATGCTCTACCACAAGTTGCTATCTCATTGATCGTACCACCACCTCTGGTAATAATAAGATCTGAAGCTAAATAATAGTCTTTAATATTCTCAGCATAATCCATCCTGCTATAGAATTTAAAATCTTCCTGATCTATAGAATTATACCCGAATCTTCTGATCGTGTCTAGAACTCCGTTATAAGATGGAGTTCCCTTTCCTGTTACATGAATGATCTTAAGTTTGCTCAGCTCTTTCAAATATTTAAGACTGTCAACAATACTTCTATTGATCGTTCTGGCACCCTGAGACCCTCCAACAACGAATACAACAAAGCTGTCTTTATCTATTTTAAGATTTTCTCTGGATTCTTCTCTTGACCCATGTTTGAATTCATCTCTTACGGGATAACCAACGTACTTGCCGTTACTTTTGAAATATTCTAAACATGAACGATAAGATAAGCCCACTCCATCACACATTGGACCGGCTTTTCTGATCATTTTACCCGGTTCAGCATTTGCTTCATGAAGAAATAATTTAGCTCTGGATAGTTTAAATTTCCGTAGTAATCTTCCTGCAAATATTGGAGATGCTGAAACAAAACCACCTGTTCCTATAATTATATTTGGTCTGAAAAGGATAATATGAATGCAGCTCTTAAAAATTCCGAAAAATAAAGAAATAACAAATATTAAGAATTTAAAACTAAATTTAGATCCGGGCATTCCTGTAGCAGGAATAAATTTGATCTTATACCCTTTCGCAGGTACGATCTTAGATTCGATCCGACCTCTTGTTCCGATGTATAGGAATTTCGCATCTTTATCTTTTTCTTTGATATAATTTGCTATAGCTAAAGCAGGATAAACATGCCCACCTGTCCCGCCACCTGTCAAAATATATTTCATAATATCAGTACTCTTATTTTATTTTTGTAGTTAAAATATATGTTTATGCTTTGATTTTATCAAATGAAATAATTTAAAATTTATGATAATTTTCAATAAAAAAAGGCTACCAACTGGTAGCCCTTAGAATTCAAAGAAATCTAATTCTTTGTAATTTTATTTACCGTACGGTATTTCAGTTATGCTTAAAGTATATGGCCCTGTTTCTCCATATTGTTTTTCTTTTTTAACTTGTTTGACATTATAAAATAAGCCTACTTTGAGGTAATAATATCCAGAAGTTTCAACATAATAAAAAATCTCAGGTTGCCAATTCCCTCCATCATCATCATCATATGCTACTTCAACAATATTTGTTCCGCTTGTAGCATACAAGCCAAATGCAGAGTCAAAGTCTTCAGAAGATGTATTTTCAAATAAGTATTCTTTTCCTGACTCAAGATATACTCTGTACCAATCTATATCGCCGACAGGATCAATTTCGTAATTTCCTGTATGTGGTATACTTGAAATACTTGTGAATTCATTTGGTATTGAGATTTCATTGCTAATAACAGAGAATTCTCCATCACTCCAATCAAATATACTTGGATCACCTATGCTTGATATTTTCATTGTTAATCCATCCATGAGTGGAGCATCCAATGGAATATCAATTTCATACCAGCCTTCATTACCGGCATTATCAATCGTTGATTCAGGAATCAATGTTCCACTTTCATAGAATTCTATCTTAACATTTCCTTGAATATTGTCTTGCCACCCTATCCAATAAGTTTCTCCGATCATGAGTTCTTCACCTCCGTTTGGATATCCTACTTCAATGAACGGTGGTGCAGCTATTACAGTAAAAAAATCATCACTATCATCATTGATACTATAGTCATATTCACTTCTTATAACTACCCAATACAAATCACTCCCAACAGCACTTAACGGAATATCTATTTCATGAGACCCATCACTTTCTGTATAATATGCAGCAACAAAATTCTCCTCTTGATATATGTATATCCATATATATTCATCAATATTATCTTCCCATCTTATAGTCTGAGTTGTACCCGCTTGAAAAGTTTCCCCTCCATTTGGAGATGTGACTATTATGTAACTTGGTGGAGGTTCTATACTAAAATCATCATCACTTGAATCGGTAATTAGATCATCGCCCAAACTTGTAATTTTTATTCTGAAGTCCGAACCATCATCAAGATTTGTTGGAATAGAATAATCAAAAGAACCATCACTTGGTGTTGAACTTGTGATCACTGTGCTGACGCCATTATCAAGTAATTCGATCTTAACATTATCATCTATATTATCATTCCAGAATATTATTTCGGTTGTACCCATTTCCCACTCCTCTCCACCATTTGGTGATACTACTGATATAAAATCACCTGCAGCTCTGATCTCGAGATCATTATTACTATCATCAGAAGTAGCAGAAGTTAAACCGGTCACTCTAACCCTATAATCATTATCCGCCGTAAGACTTGTTGGGATAGCATAATCATAAGAACCATCATTCTCAGTTGAAAGGATTATATTACTATTGAATATGCCATTTTTCAGCAACTCTATGAGCACGTTAGCATCAGTGATATTATCAGTCCATGTAATTGTGTGTGTTGTACCCATTTCCAGAGTCTCTCCACCATTTGGCGATGTTACTACAATATAGTCTGATGTAGCTGGTGGTGTTATTGCAAAAGGTTCATCACTAAAGTCATAAACACCTGTGTTATTCATATCCGTTATTTTTACTTTGTAAGGGCCTGCTGTAAAACCTACTGGGATATTATAATCATAAGAACCATCACTTGCAGTTGAAGATTCTATTTCTGTACCTTCAACACCTTCAAATAACTCTATCTTAACTTCACCACTAACATTATCAGTCCAGGTGATCGTTACTGTCGTACCTGCTTCTAATAACTCTCCTCCATTGGGTGATGTTATAGTTATAACTCGATCAACTGCTGGGGATGTGCTGTCGCCACTACATGATATAAAAATCATTCCTGAGATCATGAATGCTAGGAATAGCATCAAAAAATTCTTGTACATTTTTTACCTCCGTCAATATTTTATATTTTTTTCTCTTCTTTTTCCTTAAGTTCTTTTACTTCTTTCGATCCCTTAGGTTCTTTCGATTTATAAAACATTCCCATTAGGAATAAAATAATACCTAAAGCCCACATAGTAAACATTGAAGAACCTAAAGGACTTGTAATCCCAACTACAGAAAAGATAAAACCCAAATTTAGATTTACTGATCTTTTATCTTTAGAACTTTCAAGTACAAGCTTTCCCTTGTGAATCATATTCAATGCTACAGAATAAATAGTTGCTGTTATAAGATACTGAGCACCTTTAATATAAGCCTGATCTAATATTATTATCGCTATACCTAAAATGATAAATAATATTGCTGAGATCATTATTATTATTTTTAATACTTTTGTATTATCTCTTTTCTTATCCATTGCTCCTCACGGGTTTATCAAATAATAAAAAATCATTTTCTGTTTCCCAACTTTTAAAACCAAATTTCTTGAAATAAGCATACCACTCTTTATCGTATTTCGGGATTAC
>WTAK01000008.1 GCA_013139625.1 Candidatus Delongbacteria bacterium
TTCGAGGCATTCGACATTAGTCCATAATAATACAATATCTGATCAGCAGTTAAGTAATTTGGAAAAATATGATTTTCAGAAAGATATCCAATTTTTTCTCGGCTCTTAGGATCTGAAATATTACCATCAAATATTTTTCCAAATCCTGAAGTTGGCTTAATGATCGAAAGAATTAATTTTATAAAAGTTGTCTTCCCCGCACCATTAGGTCCTAGAAGACTAAATATTTTACCTTTTTCTACTTCAATATTAAAATCATCTAATGCTTTAACTTTGCCATTGTTATAATATTTTGTTAAGCCCTTTGCTTCAATTACATTCATAGATCAATCACTTCTCAATTATTAGATTTTTTTCAATATCCCTTTTAAAAGTAACCAAAAACTTTCTACCGAAGATATTTTTAATCTTTCATCCGGAGAATGTGCTCCCTCAACAGTTGGTCCAAAAGAAACCATATCCATATCAGGATATTTATCACCTATTATACCGCATTCAAGTCCTGCATGAACAGCTTTAACTTCGATATCATCAGTGAAAATATCTTTATAAACATTCTTTACTGTTTTTAGAAGTTTTGAATCTTGATTTGGTGTCCACGACGGATAAGGATCCTCTGTTTCGTAATCATATCCTGCAAGGATTCCAAAAGAAATTATCCTATCTGAGATATCCTTAATTGAACTCGCAACAGAGCTTCTCTGACTGGTAAGAATTCTAATAGTTTCTTCTGCAAATGTTACTGATGCTAAATTTGTAGAAGTTTCTACCAACCCATGAATATCCTTACTCATTGAAAAAACACCTGCTGGAAATGAGTATAAAAGATTAAGAAGTACACCTTTATCACTTTCACTGAAGACATTTCCTTCTTGTTTTACTTTCTTTTTTAAAATAGCTACCTTATCATCAACTTTTCTAAATTCGGCTCTGTATATCTTAATATATCTCTTTATTTCGGCATCTAGCAATGGTTCATCCTGTTGTTTCACCCCAATAATTGCATTTGCTTCTCTTGGTATTGCATTATGCTTATCACCACCATTAAAAGAAAATAATGAAAAATTTATTTTAGCATTTATATTCCATAAAAATCTTGCAAGTAAAATAACTGCATTACCTAAACCTTTGTTAATAACCAATCCTGAATGCCCGCCTTGAAGACCACTGAGTTTAATATTATAGATCACCTCTACATCTGTTGGAGGAATTGTTGTGATCTGCTTTTGAAGAAGTGTTGACTTACCTCCAGCACAACCTATATATACTGCCCCTTCTTCCTCAGAATCCAAGTTTAGTAATACCTTTCCGGCAAGAAAATCCTTTTTTAATCCATTAGCACCATTCAAACCTGTCTCTTCATCAACAGTAAATAAACATTCAATATTTCCATGCTCAATTGAATTTTCTTCCAATACAGCTAGTGAAGCAGCAACACCAATACCATCATCTGCTCCCAAAGTTGTACCATCAGCTGTAACCCATTCATCCTCAATAATAAGTTTTAAAGGGTCATTGTCAAAATCATGCTCAACATCTTCATTTTTTTCACATACCATATCAATATGAGATTGTAAGACAGTAGTTGGAGAATTTTCTTTTCCATTGGTAGCAGGTTTCTTGATCAATACATTTCCAACTTCATCCACTTTATATTCAAGTTTTCTCTCAATTGCAAAATCAACAAGATACTTGATAAGTTTTTCTTCTTTCTTTGAAGGATGTGGTATTTGGCATAAATCATAAAAATGCTTCCAAAGTAATTTTGGGTTTAAATCTTTTATCATAGGGCTACCTCTTTATAATAATTTGGTATTATCTTATTCGTAGATTTAGGAATATATTTGTATTAGTCTTAGTTGGCAAGAAAAAATATTTTTTATCACAAATATTATCTTGATTTTAGCTGATCTACATCTTAAATTATATGTTCGTCTATTAATTGGAATTAATAATATTTAACTAATAAGTGGAGGTTGTTTTATGAAAAAAACCAAACTATTTATCCTTGTACTTGCGTTGTTTGTGCTATTTGGGTGCTTTGAGTCAAAGGAAAAAGTAGAAAAGAAAAGTTTTAGTGATTCTCAAATCGCTTTAAACTATGCACCTGAAAACTCAATTGCTCTTTGGAAGTTTAGCTCAATTGATAAGCTTTTCAAAACATTTGCTGTTACCGATAGTTCTATTTTTGGAGAAACAACAACTTCAAAAGAAGATCTTTCAGAGTTTGAAAAAGTAATAGGATTTAATCCTATGATACTTGCAGATTATGAGAAAATTGGAATTGATACTGGTAAAGAATTCGGATTTGTACTAACCGACCTGATCGTTAATGAAACTGAAGGATCTAAGACTCAGGCAAATTTTGGAATATTGTTTCCAATAAAAACAGATGTTAATGCTTATGATTTTTTCAAAGAAAAAGTATTTGCAAATAAATCAGATGAATTCATTCCTACTGAAGTTGGTAATATCATTACAATTAAATCATCTAAGGATGAGGAAGTATTAGTTACTGTATCTCACGATGATTCTTACTTGATATTTAATATTTCTATCAATATGAATGGTACTGTTAAAAAATTCATTGATAAGAATGGAAAACTTGGTGCTGTGGCAAATTATAAAGAGATTAAGTCATCTGTTGATCTTGGAGCTGACATAGCATTTTACATGGACTTCAAACAACTGTTAAAGCATAATGACAATTTATTTGAAGCTTTAAATAGCCAACTTCAAGCTCAAGGTGGAATTAATCAAATGGGATACGGCTCTACTGAACCTCTTAAATACTATAGAGGCGTGGGAGCAACATTAGATCTTGAAAGTAGTGATCTTATCGCTAATATTGTAGGTTTTGTCGATAAGAATTCTCCTTTCTTAGAAATAATGCAAAATGCAAAAGCTGACAAATCCGTTATGCTTAATTTCGAACAAAAACCAGCGATATTATTAGCAATATTAGTTAATTTTGAGAAATATATTGAGTTTATGCTTGAGACAATGCCACAAGAAACCAAAGCTCAATTTGATAAAGCATTACTTGAAACTAAAACGAACATGGGTATCGACATTGATCAAGAACTTATCAAACAATTAGCAGGTAGCTTCAATTTCGGTATTTACGATGCTAATACTATCAACATGATGAACTACAATACTGTTATTAACTTTAATGTAAAATCACCTACAGAATTTACTAAGACACTTGAAAAAGGTGCTTCTCTTGGTTTGATGGCTATGGATGAGCAAGGATTGATCGATGCTGTTGGATCTGAGAATAAAGACCTTGTAGTAGGAGTTAAAGGTTATTCCATATCACTTGGTATGATGATGGGATATGTTATCATGAAAGGTGATAACGTTTCTATTGTATCAGGTAAGCCAACTCTGATCCAGCTTCTTCAAGGTAATAGCTCAAAAAGCTTTACAAATAAACTTGATGGGGAAATAGCCGGAAAACTAAACAAAGACGATAACTACTTCTATCTTGACATTGTTGAGGCTTATAAGATTACTAAGACCGTTTATGGCATGATAGCCGGTATGACAGGTGCAGAGAATCAAATTGATGCAAAAACTGATGCTTTTGTTAAGAATTTTGTTTACCTGTATGGACAAGGAAGTCTTGATGGAGAAAAAGGTACTGGTGAATATGTCTTAAAGACAACGTTCAACAAACCATTCTTCTTAGCATTGCAAGAAGAGATTGACAAATTAGATTTAACAAAATAGTATTCTTAAACTTATTTTGCACATAAAGGGCGATATGTATTTATCGCCCTTTTTTTATTGAATATATATCTTAAGTTTATTACCTTAAACTAGATGACTTTTATATAATTAAAATTTTGGAGTAAATTATGATAGTGGTAACAGGAGGTGCAGGATTTATTGGTTCTGCTATTGTATGGGGCTTAAATCAAAAAGGTATTGATAATATTATTATCGTAGATAGCTTAAAAAAAACCGAAAAATGGAAAAATCTGAGAAGTTTGAAATATGCTGATTATATTGAAAAAGAGGATTTCCTTTATTTTTTAGATAACGATCTTTTACCAAGCAATATTTCCAAAATAATCCATATGGGAGCTTGTTCTTCTACATGGGAAGATGATGCCAGCTACCTTACTCAAAATAATTACACCTTTACTAAGATACTTGCAGAATATTGTATTGAGAATTCAATCAGGTTTGTCTATGCATCAAGTGCTGCAACATATGGAATGGGTGAAAAAGGATTTGATGACGATACCAATAAACTTGAAGAATTAAGACCATTAAATATATATGGTTATTCAAAGCAAATGTTCGATATGCATGCAAAGAAAAACAATTACTTTGATAAAATCGTAGGTTTAAAATTCTTTAATGTGTTTGGTCCAAACGAATACCACAAAGGAAATATGACCAGTAAAATGTATAAATCATTTTATGAGATCAATGATACGAAAAAAATTCAATTGTTTAGATCAGACCACCCTGATTGGAAAGACGGAGCTTTTGTCAGGGATTTCGTATATATAAAAGATGTCGTTAAAATCGTTTTGGAAATACTGGACAATCCGAATGTTAACGGACTTTTCAATCTGGGAACTGCTAAGAGTAGAAGCTGGAATGACCTTGCAAATGCTATGTTTAAGAGCATGGATATAGAATCTAATATTGAATATATTGATATATTCGATCATTTAAAAGGGAAATATCAGTATTTCACTGAAGCTAATATGAATAGTCTAAAAAATGCAGGTATTAATATTGAGTTTAGTTCTTTAGAGGATTCTATTGATGATTATGTGAAAAATTATCTTATTCCTAATAAATATCTTGGTGACTAGGCATCATGCCCGGCAATATTAGATCTAGCTTCTTTGATAAATTTTAATTTATCAAATTCTTCTTGGGATATATCACCCTTTTTTCTCTTTTCTTCAGCTTCCATTGCATCTAGAAATTCATTGTCCTGAAAATCATCGAATTCATCTATTTGATCTTTTTCTTTTTTCTTATCTTTACACATTTTATACTCTTAAATATTCTTAAAAAATCTTGAGATCTTATTTCTGAGAGAATTCTTATCTTCCACATTTAGAAATCTTCCATTATATGCTATTCTAACCTTTCCTGTTTCCTCGGAAATCACAACTATCACTGCATCACTTTCATCTGAAAGACCGATCGCAGCTCTATGTCTGGTACCGAATGCCGAATCTATATCTCTTGTAGTAATAGGCAAAATACATCTTGCCGCAGAGATCGTATCATTTATAATTATGACTGCTCCATCATGCAAAGGAGATCCCGGGTTGAACATTGTAACGATCAAGTCAGCACTCACTT
>WTAK01000219.1 GCA_013139625.1 Candidatus Delongbacteria bacterium
TCGTATTTTTTAGATCGTCTGTAACAGCACAAACTAATGCAGCTTTACCTCCAATATCAGCCCCAAGTAGAATAATGGTCATTGACATACTTGAACGAATATTTTCTGCCAAAGTTTTCAATACACGATTATCATTAACTTTCACGAGAGATGAAATCACATTTATACCACCAACTGAGATCTTTTTACCTATTAGTTCGCTAACCTGAGAAAGTGCAACCTGCTCATTTAGTTCGTTTATAGATCGCTCTAATTCTTTTTTATCTTCAGAAAGTTTCTCTATTCTTTCAATAATTTGATTTTCTTTAACAGACAGCGAGTCTTTCAAAGTTTCAACGATACTTTTGTGAGCAAGTGATTTTTCAACTGCTCTTTTTCCTGTTACAGCTTCGATTCTTCTAATTCCTGCTGCAATACTGGATTCAGTTAATATCTTAAAATATCCGATATCTCCGGTTCTTTCCGTATGAATTCCACCACAAAGTTCAGCTGAAGCATCTCCCATTTTTACAACCCTGACCATATTGCCATATTTTTCACCGAATAAAGCAGTAATATTTTGTTTTTTTGCTTCTTCTATCGGAACTATGTCAGTAGTAATTAAGGAATTATCCTGAATGTAGCCATTTACAATTATCTCTATATCTAAAAGTTCTTTTTCTGAAAGTTTGTCATAGTGTGAGTAATCAAATCGAAATCCTTTATCATCAACATAAGAACCTGATTGAGCTATATGATTTCCAAGAACCTGTTTAATAGCAGATTGTAATAAATGTGCGGCACTATGATTAGTTCGACAGTTATTTCTAAATATAGGGTCAACTGTCATTTTAATTTCTGTGTTTTTGTCAAGTGTAATAGAAGGATCAAACTTTGTCTTGATTACAAAATATTCTCCGTCCTTCTGAACATCAATTACATATAATTTAACATCTTTGATCTCAATGTAACCTTTATCTGCAACTTGACCACCTGATTCTGCATAAAAAGTAGATTTGTCTGGAACGATCTTTAAATATTTATCATCCTGTGCATACTTTACTATTTTAGCGCTACAATTCAGATCAGAATAGCCTGTAAATTCGGTAGAAATATTATCATTTAATACTATCCATTCAGTTTGATCTGATGTTTTGAATTTCTGCTTGGATCGAGACTGATCTTTTTGCTTCTTCATTGCAGATTCAAAACCTTTAGTATCAATGGTTAAACCTATCTCATCTGCCATTTGCTCAGTTAAATCAGCAGGAAAGCCAAAAGTGTCATAAAGTTTAAATACAACTTGACCATCAATAATATTATTGCCTTTTGCTTTGATATCATTGACGATTTTATTGAAAAGTTCCATACCTTTAGAAAGTGTCTTTAAAAAGGCAGTTTCTTCAGCTTTGATAATGTTTTGTGCATGTTTTAAATGTTTTCTGATCTCTGGGAATTCATCTCCCATAACTTCAGCTACTTTTTCAGCAATTTTATATAAATAAGGTTCATTTAAACCTATTTTTGTACCGAATCTGGAAGCTCTTCTCAGAATTCTTCTCATAACGTATCCTCGACCTTCATTTGACGGCATTCCACCATCAGAAATAGAGAATAATAAAGCTCTTGCATGGTCTGCGATCACTCTATGAGGTATCCCTTTCTCATCAGGTGAATATTTTACAGAAGATAGTTTTTCGATCTCAGAGATTATATCTTTGAAGATATCAATATGATAATTGGAATCTTGTCCTTGAATAAGTTGGCATACTCTTTCAAATCCCATACCTGTATCAACATGTTTAGCCGGCAATTCTTCCAAAGTGCCATCTTTTTTTCTGTCATACTGAATAAAAACCAGATTCCATATTTCAATAATTCTATCACAGTCACCATTCACAGCACAAACATGACCGGGAACACCTTTCATATTGCAATACTCTTCACCAAGGTCATAATGTATTTCACTAGATGGACCACATGGTCCGGTATCTCCCATAGACCAAAAGTTATCTTTATCCCCATGTCTGGTTATTCTGGAGTTATCGATATCAGTGACAGTTTCCCATAATTTAAAAGCTTCATCATCAGTAGTATAAACAGTGGCGTGAAGTTTACTCTTAGGAAGTTTCCAAACATCAGTTAGTAATTCCCATGCCCATTTGATAGCTTCTTTTTTGTAATAATCTCCGAACGACCAATTTCCCAGCATTTCAAAGAAAGAATGATGATAAGAATCCTTACCTACTTCATCAAGATCATTATGCTTACCACCAGCTCTAATACACTTTTGACTGTTGGTTGCTCTAGTATAATTTCTTTTACCGTTACCAAGGAATATATCTTTAAATTGATTCATTCCTGCATTTGTAAATAATAAAGTAGGGTCATCATGCGGGACAACAGGTGCAGAATGTACTTTTGTGTGACCTTTGCTTATAAAAAAATCAATAAATTCTTGTCTTATTTGTTTAGCTGTTTTCATGTGTTCAATAATCCACTTTTAATTATAGATCTATTACTTTTACTTTAAGAGTTTTTCCACCCCTTTTCATTTCGTTTACAATGTACCAGAAATCATCAAAATCTATCACTTCTCGTTCTGTATTAAGTACTCTTCTAACTATAACGTCGTGATTTAATCCTATCTGAGATAAAGAATTAGATAAACTTAACCCCCAATCTTTTGAAAAAATAGCTCTGTCGTGCAGAGGAGTTTGATCTCTATTCTGGAATTTAATCAACTTAACAGATATGTCTGCTATTCTGTTTTTTCTAATATCTTTAAGTTTTTCTTTGAATAATTTCAGCTTGTCTGCAAAATTCTTTTGTGTTACTGCATAAGTGATGATCTTAATTTCAATATCATTTGGGAGATCATTTAATAATTCCAGTTCACTTGGGAAGAAGTATGGATCGACTATTTTTAGATAATCCAGTGACAGGTCCTCAATAATATGCAGTAATGTATTTTTACCTCGATCAGGCCTTTTTTTATCTATTGTAAAACTATTTGGTAATTCATCTTTTAGAATTTTATACCTAAAGTAGAAATCCATGACACTATCAATTATCTTATCAGGATCAACTTTTTTTAGATCGATTTGCTTTAATAAAGTTACATTATCCTTTATTATTTCACGGTAGATCTCTTTTTCTATGGATGCGCGAGATGAATATGTATCTATTTTTTCATGATAGTCTTTCAGTAATTGTTGTTTTGTGTTCTCAACTTTTTCTTCTATTTTATCATCAATAAGTTTCTGAATACCAGGGATCTTTAAAAGTTTCTCTACTTTGTCAACTTTATCACCGGATTTTATTTCTTCTTCATCAACAGTCAGGTTGGTAAATATTTCAGATCTTTGAATTTCATCTTCTCCGTAATTTTCAACATTGAGATGTTTTTCAATAGTATCCTGATGTGCAGGATAAATATTTATCAAAAATTTCTTTTTCTTTTCTATGTACTTAATGTAAAGATCGTCGATACCTTCTGACTCAGCTTCAGCCTCTATATGAATTAATTTCATGAATTCAACCAAGAAGTTGATATCATATATTTTTTCATTAAGCATTCTGTGATAGTAAACGTATGCTTCATTTGATGTATCAAAATCCTTTAATAATTCAGTAGCCTTTCGTATTAATTTGTCCTTGATTTTAATACCAAGTCTGTAAACGAAATCAGACTTAACATTCTTTGTAAAATAATCATCCCAAGCAATACTGAACTTACATTTGTCTTTTTTCTGATCAAATTCTCTATTTACAAAATTTATTGTAAACCCTGTATTCTTAGCAAGATGTAAATCCTCATAATTGAATTTTAAAAAATATTCTTTTTCTAAGATTGATTTAGAACCGTAAAAGAGCAATTCATCATCTTCTTGAATCAATATCCCTGTTTTTGGAAGCAATGTGTTACTTTCATAGTAAATAACAGTATTCATTAATTCACCGTAAATAATTCGGTTTGATTTTAATAGAGTTTCAATTTTATCTTGGGCATTAGCGAAATCTGAATATTTTTTAATTTCTGTATTTTTTGACACATTATCTCCATTGAAATGTTATCAATTAAATCAAGTTTGAATAATCTAAGTTTTACTATGGTTAGTATTGTTCTTAGGTGTGTTTTGATTTTTTGCAGGTTGCTTATTATTATTGTTATTATCGTTTGAAGTCTTATTTTTACTCTGAGGACAATCTTTACAATCATGGTTTGAATTATTTGAGTGAGAAGGTTGTGCATTATTATTATTATTATTTATCAACTTAAATTCTTTATTTAGTTTTTTTAGAAATACTTCTTTTGGAATGACCTCAGATTCTCCGGAGCGATAGTCGATAGATACTGTACTATTGAACACATCAATAAAGGAAACAGTCGCTTTGCCTTGTTTTGTTTTAATTTCTGTTCCAACTTCGGGTAATCCCTTTTTCTCATCAATATAAAAATCATGTTCATACTTCAGACAGCAGATTAATTTTCCACAAGGGCCTGAGAACTTTTCGGGTTTAACAAAAAGATTTTGCTCTCTTGCCATTGAAACATTTATCGAAACAAAATTTGTTAAGAATTGCGAACAACATAATTCTCTACCGCAAATACCTATTCCTCCAATTTTTTGAGCTTCATCACGAACGCCGATCTGCCTTAATTCAATTCTGGTTTTGTATTCACCGGCAAATGTTTTTACCAATTCTCTAAAGTCAACTCTTCCGTCAGCAGTGAAGAAGAATACTAGTTTCTTACGGTCAAATTTATATTCAATGTCGATAAATTTCATTTCAAGACCATGCAGCTTTGCTTGCTTTCTTGCATGAATTAAAATATTATCCTCGATCTTTCTGTTTTCATTAAGCCTTCTAACATCTATCTGATTACTTTTTCTTATAATATTTCCTTCAATATCAATGTTCTCTCTTTTAAGTTGTTTGCCGACAATTCCACTTACAACTCCCATATCTTCACCATTTTCGAAATCAACAATGATGAATTCTCCAACTTTTAGAGGTATAGCTTTCGGATTTAAGAAATAAGATTTTCTTAGTCCTTTAAAATTTGTTTCAATTAAAAATTCTTTTCTTTCAGTAGTATCCAGTTCTGCAATATCGCTTGTTGGAGATAATATATCTTTGTTAATATCTATATTTGATTTGTTTTCCATTTCTTTAATTCTTCCCTGTAGTTAAAATAAAGGTTTATCATTAATAATTTCGGATTAATGTTTCGTTTGTACATATAGCCAAATCTTTGGAAGTGAGCTATAATATTTTCAATCTGGTCTGTTGATATCTTTTTTTCATCTTTGAAAGTACTTTTTATGAGTTTTTCTGCAGCACCATTAATAATAAATTCAATATCATCATCTGAGAGTAATTTGAAGTCTTCAATAAAGGTATCGATCAATCTTAAAGATTCAGGAGGAGTCGTATTTAAAAATAACCTAACCATTTCTTTCTGGAAATCAATCAACTTAC
>WTAK01000172.1 GCA_013139625.1 Candidatus Delongbacteria bacterium
TTCTAAAGAATAAAAGACTTATCATATTCTGCCCAAAACTTGATCAAGGTGTTGAGAGATATATTTCAAAATTAGCTCATATATTTAAAACTAAGAATATCAAATCTATCCATGTTGTGAGAATGGAAGTTCCATGTTGCGGTGGAATGGAAGTTATCGTACAAAAAGCACTTGAGATAGCTGGTATAAGCAAAATGGTAAAACTGGACGTAATATCACTAAAAGGAGATATAAAATGAAAACTGTAAAAGTATCAGAAGTTGAAAAGAAGAACACACCTCATGGTATTGATGCAAGAGATCTTTACTCAACAAATAATGCATTGGTAGTTCATATTCAAATTGAGCCTGGCGAAAAACTTATAAAACATATTACTCCTGTAGATGTTTATTTCTATGTACTTGAAGGAGAAGGTGTTATAGAGATCGGAGATGAAAAGAAAACTGTTACAAAAGATACATTGATCGACAGCCCTAAGGATATCCCTCACTGCTGGTACAATGAAAGTGATAGTATATTGAGAGTACTTGTCAACAAAGTGCCTAGACCTACTAACAAAACTAAATTATTATAAATTAATAAAAACAAGCTTGGAACAAGGGGTTTCACCCCTTACCATAGCGTAAACAAGGAGAAAAAAATGAGTATGTTCTGTTATCAATGTCAAGAGGCAATCGGCAACAAAGGTTGTAGCTACGCAAAAGGTGCCTGTGGTAAACCGGCAGATGTAGCAAATTTGCAAGATCTTTTGATTTATTCGTTAAAAGGTTTGGCTATCTTTCGTACAAATGCACCTTTAGAAGTTCGTAAGAAAGAAGAGAATGCTGAATTGTGTAATGGTCTGGACAAGTTTATCTTGGAGAAATTATTCTCTACTATCACAAATGCAAACTTTGATAGAAATTACTTCATCAAAGCGATCAAAGAGACAATTGAAATGCGTGAGATGGGAAAGAAAAAAACTGCTGAAATGGGAATGACTGATATAAAATTTGCTGATCACGATGTTGCTAATTTTACTATCACTGATGAAAATATTGATGAAAAAGCTGCATCAATTGGAGTTCTTGCAACAGAGAATGAAGATATCCGTTCATTGCGTGAACTTATGACTTATGGTATTAAAGGAATGGCAGCTTATGCTGACCATGCATTACGACTTGGAAAAGAAGTAAAAGAGATCGTTATGTTCATTGAGAGAGCATTTATTGCAACACTTGATGATTCTTTAGGCGTAGATGAACTTGTAGCATTAGTAATGGAAACCGGCAAATATTCAGTTGATGCAATGGCTGTCTTAGATGCTGCAAACACTGAAACATACGGAAATCCTGAGATCACTGAAGTAAATATCGGCGTTCGTAATAACCCTGCTATCCTTATCTCCGGTCACGATCTTTTAGACATGGAACAACTTCTAAAGCAAACTGAAGGAACAGGTGTTGATGTTTATACTCACAGTGAAATGTTACCGGCAAATTCTTATCCTGCTTTCAAGAAATATGATCATCTTGTTGGAAACTATGGAAATGCTTGGTGGCAACAAGATACTGAGTTTGAATCATTCAACGGTGCAATTATCTTAACTACAAATTGCCTAGTACCTCCAAAAGATTCTTACAAAGATAGAGTTTTTACAACTAACGAAGTTGGATTCGATGGTGTAAAACATATTGCTAACCCTGAAAAAGATCAACCTAAAGATTTCTCAGAAGTTATCGCACTTGCTAAGACTTTACCAGCTCCAACAGAAATTGAAACTGGAAAAATCATCGGTGGATTAGCTCATAATCAAGTAATCGCTTTAGCTGATAAGGTTGTTGATGCAGTTAAATCAGGCGCTATTAAGAGATTCGTTGTAATGGCAGGTTGTGATGGAAGAGATAAAAAAAGAAGTTATTTCACAGATGTTGCTAAAGAACTTCCTGAAGATTCAGTAATTATGACAGCAGGTTGTGCAAAATATCGTTATAACAAGCTTGATCTTGGTGATATCGGTGGTATTCCTAGAGTTCTTGATGCAGGTCAGTGTAACGATTCATATTCACTTGTAGTGATCGCACTTAAACTGAAAGAAGTTTTCGGACTTGAAGATATTAACGATCTTCCTATATCATTCGATATTGCATGGTATGAGCAGAAAGCTGTGACAGTATTGCTTGCTTTATTATTCTTAGGTGTAAAAGGGATCCGCTTAGGACCAACCCTTCCTGCATTTGTATCACCTGCTGTATTAAATGTTCTTGTTGAGAACTTTGATATTAGGCCTACTGGTGAAGTTAAGGCTGATGTTGAAGCAATGATGGCAGGGAAGTAATTTCGTCATTCTAAATTTATTTCAGAATATAAAAAAAAGCCCCAAAAATTCGGGGCTTTTTTTGTGTTATATAAATATAATTAGCTCGTAGTATTAGATAGTAACGAACTTCAATAACAAAATAAGTATAAATTGAAAGTATCAGCATTGACATTTTTCTAGAAAAATAATATATTGAATCAATATGAAGGAGGTGAATGATTAGTTGCAAACTAATTATAGTGATTTCATGAATATCAAACGAAAAATAAATAAAACTAGAATAAAGGCTATTGATTTTTTCTGTGGTGGTGGCGGCATGAGTTTTGGTATGCAAGAAGCTGGTATAGAGATTCTTGCTGGTATTGATTATGATGAAAATTGCAGAGATACTTATGAAGCGAACATTGGGAAAGGTAAATTTATTCATGCTAATGTGTTTGATTTAAAAGAGAATAATTTACAAAAACAATTAGGTCTTATAAAAAATGATGATAGTCTTCTTTTAATTGGTTGTAGTCCATGCCAGTTTTGGAGTATCATTAATACAGATAAAAATAAATCTGAAAAATCAAAAAATTTATTAGTTGAGTTTGAAAGATTTGTGAAATATTTAAATCCAGGATATGTTGTAGTAGAAAATGTTCCAGGAGTATTGAGGAAAAAAAAAGAAAGTGGCTTAGAAGATTTTATTTCTTGGCTAGAAAAATCCAATTATACTGTTCATTTTAAAATACATAATACTAATGACTTTGGCGTACCACAGAATCGGAAAAGATTTACATTGGTTGCTAATAGACTTGGACAAAATAAAATATTCCCACTAGTTGACAATGGGAAAAAACTATGTGTGAAAGATGTCTTAGGTGAGAATAATGGTTTCCCAAGAATTTCTGCAGGAAGTATAGATAAATCAGATTTTTTACACAGTGTTCCGAGCATAACGGAAACCACTCTCAAAAGACTTCAGAAAATTAAGACTGATGGTGGTGATAGATTTGACTTTGCAGATGATCCAGAGCTTCAATTAAATTGCTTTAAAGGTAGAGATAAATCATTTAAAGATACTTTTGGACGATTATGGTGGAATAGACCATCTCCAACAATTACAACAAAATTTACTAGTGTGTCAAATGGAAGGTTTGTTCACCCTGAGGAGAATAGAGCACTTTCTTTGAGAGAAGGTGCAACAATCCAATCTTTCCCTAAAAGCTACAAATTTTACGGGAATAGTTTTTCATCAATCGCTAGATTGATTGGAAATGCTGTACCTCCAGAATATTCTAAAAAAATTGGACAAGCAATAATAGGAAATCATAAAATATGGCAAAATTTAGAGCAAAAGCAAGAGCAGTAGAACTTTTAGGAAAAGGTCAAATAGCCGATTTACCTACAGCGATATCTGAGCTTTGGAAAAATGGTTATGATGCATATGCTACAAAGTTAGAGTGTAAATTATTTCTTGATTCGTATAAAGACAACAAATCTCCAATTTTTATACTTTCTGATAATGGTTTTGGTATGTCAGAAGAAGATATTTTGAATAAATGGTTTGTACTCGGGACTGATTCTAAAGCTAGAAACGAAAAATTAAAGCCTGAATTTGGATTAAAAAGACGTGTTCCCATGGGAGAGAAAGGCATTGGAAGATTATCGGTATCTTACCTTGGTTCACAAATGATAATGCTTACAAAAAAAGAGAATCAAATTGCAAATGCTTTTTTGATGGATTGGAGAGTATTAGAGAATTATAACTTTTATCTAGATGATTTAAATATACCACTGTTTAATTTTAGTACTTCTAAAGAGTTTAAAAATAAATTTAGAAACGCAAAGGCAGATTTCTTAGAAAATCTAAACGATATTGATTCTAATATTTGGGATGAACAAGTTGAGTTGAAAAAGAGTATTCAAGATGATTTAAAATCACTAATAATACCAAATTTTATAAATGAAGAAGTTATTGAAAAATTTTGTAATCTAGAGAATCACGGTACTTTATTTGTAGTTTTTACCCCTAATGAACAGCTTTTAGATTTTTCAAATAAAGATTATATTCGATTTAAGAATAATAGCTCTCTAATCTATCTTAGATCTTCTCTAAGTGGGTTGCATAATGATCTGAAAAATCCAGAGAAAGACTTTAATACTAATTTTTTAATTCTAGATGCTAGTGGAAAGTACGATCTAATTGAAGATTTTTTCACTACAGAAGAAATGAAGAATACAGACCATTGGTTAAAAGGTGATTTTGATGAAAATGGTTTTTTTAGTGGTGAAATTAAAATATTTAATCGAAGAGAAAAATATACATTTAAGCCTAATAGACCTCCAGGTAAGACTCCATATGGACCATTTAAAATTGAATGGGGTGCACCAGAAGGTTCTCGTACAAGTTCTATGTTAAACGAAGAAGAATATCATAATCTTGACAAAAAATTAGATTTATATGGTGGACTGTATATTTATAGAGACAACTTTAGAGTCTTACCATATGGCAGAACAGAATCTGACTTTCTTGAATTTGAAAAGAGAAGAACCTTACATGCTGGACTGTATTTTTTTAGTCATAGACGATTTATAGGTTATATCGACTTAAAAAGAGATCAAAACTCCAACTTAAAAGATAAGGCTGGGCGAGAAGGATTTATTCAAAATAAGGCTTATAGAGAATTTAAAGATGATTTGATAGAGTTTTTTATTGATATTGCTAAACGCTATATGCGATCAAGTAAAGAAAAAAAGTTTGATACTTTTAGAGAGAATCAGATTTTTGAAATTGAAGCTAAGCATAATAAACAACTCGAAGAAGCAAAGAAGAAAAATAAACGAACAAAAAAAGCATTTCTAGCTCAGCTGAAAGAAAATTTAGAAGATTTAGAACTACTAAATAATGATATTGATGAACTTTCTAAACAACTTGATAACGAAGTATCAAAGCTTGAAATAAATTATAACTCTTATAACAAGGTTCTCGAAAAGCTTGAAACCAAAAAAGTAGAATTAAGAAGTTTAAAAATCCTAAAACCTCAAGGTATAAAAGTTACAAGCCGACAAGAAGATGACTATATGACCTATCAGCAAAAGTATTATAAAGTTGACACGACTGTACAAATGTGTGTTAAGGTTGTAAATAAGACAAGGGAACGAATTAGTACAGAAAATCTAAAGCTAGAATATAATGAAAAATATAGAAGACATATAAAGTATTTAGAAAAACAATTTTTAAAATATCAAGATGTTAGTAAGCTTTCGTATGCCAGAATCGAAAAACTTTTAAAAGATGAAAAAGAAATACAAATAGAAGCATTTACAAGTCAATCTTCTGATTACAGCATCCAAGATAATGATAAAAATGAAGGGATTAGAAAAAAGATTAGCCTACTTGAAAACTTAATTAATGAACAAAACGAAACTAT
>WTAK01000351.1 GCA_013139625.1 Candidatus Delongbacteria bacterium
CTTCCAAGATTTGCTAAATCTGTTCAACTGAGTAATGATAAAAATGTAACTTTAGATTACGATGCAGGTAAATATGTTGAGATCAAACTAGATCACCCATTGTTACCTTCAAGAGGTATTATGTCCAGAAGCATGGACATAAGTAAAATACCTTACGAAATTTCAAGTGAATCAATAACAGATTCATGGTATCCGGGAAATATTGTAGAAGGAACTTCACCTTTCATCATGAGAGATGTTAGAGGAACAAGTGTAATTGTTCATCCTTTTCAGTACAATGCAGCAACACAAACTTTAAGAGTTTACAAGAATATTGCAGTGACACTTACTGACAACGATACTAAACCAGTAAACCCATTGATCACAAAATCATCGACTATAGTTTCTGAGATGAACGGAATGTACAAAGGTATGTTCATCAACTACAATGAAACTAAGGTAATGGATGTTGGAGAACTTGGTGAGATATTGATCGTTTATACTTCTTCTTATGGCGGCTTAACTGCTTTAGAACCATACATTCAGTGGAAAGAAGAAATGGGTTATACTGTAAATATTCTTCAAGTGAACTACGGAACTGATCTTTATGTTTCCGGTGATATCCAGGATGAATATGATGCTAATTCAAATATCCTTTATGTTCAGTTAGTGGGAGATTGGGCAGCTTTAAAATCTGAATATCTAAACAGTGCAACATCAACTTATGGTTCTCAAGATCCGATGTTAGGTTGTGTTGTAGGAACTGATCAATATATGGATATTATCGTTGGAAGATTCTCGGTAGAAGATGATGCTCAAGTAGCTAACCAGATAAATAAAGCTATCAACTATGAAAAGAATCCTGAAATTGGTGGATCTTGGTATGATACTTGTATGGGTATTGCAGGAGATGAAGGGCCCGGTGATGATGGCGAGATCGATTATGAACATTCTGAAAATATTATTAACGGAAGACTTTTACCATTCACATACACTACAGCTAACACAGTTTATCAAAGTGCGGATGCTTATACTGATGCTAAAATAATTGAGTATGTTGAAACTGGTACTACAATAATTAATTATACAGGTCACGGATCTTACGACTGTTGGCAATCAATTGATGGAACATGGTTTTATAATGATGAAGTTTTAAGTATGACTAATGGAAATAGACTTCCTTTCATTCAATCAGTGGCTTGTCTTGTTGGAAATATTTATTATGCTTCAAGTGATTGTTTTGCAGAAGCATGGTTAAGACATACAAATGGTGGAGCTGTAGTAGGTTGGTTTTCTACTATCAGTCAGCCTTGGTATCCTCCAATGGTTGGACAAGATTATTTCAATGATATTTTAATTGGTGGTTATGATTATAATTCAAATCCCGGATCAGGTGTTATTATCACAGAGCAAAGGACACATTACGGATCGATCTGTGCTAATGCATCAAATCAAATGCTTTTAGATAATCCAACAGATGCTTCAACAAGAGATACTCAGGAATCATGGACTATCTTCGGTGATGTTACACTTCAAGTTAGAACCGATCAACCTATATTGATAGATAACTCAACCACAACTTTACTTCCAAGTAACTATACAACAAGAATAACCGCAGGTGGAAGTGGTGTTGAAGGTGCAAGAGTAACTTTATATCAAAACGGTACAAATGTTACAGGTCTAACAAATTCAAATGGAGATGTTTCATTAGATCATAGTTTTGCAATTGCTTCTGATGTAACGGTTACTGTTACAGGATTTAACTTAGAGACAGAACAATCAGTTTGGATGGTTACTGGTGATCTTGGTGGTACATTCTCATTAGATAATTCATCACTATCTTACGGTAATGTAACAGTTGATGGAAGTTCAACACTTCAATTTACTATTACAAATACACACAATACAGAGACAATCATTGGTGATATCACAACTATTACTGGTTATACTGTTGCAAATGCAGCTAAGAATACTTTAAGCTATGCAGTTCCAACTAATAGCTCAAAAACATTTGATCTGGTATTTTCACCAACTGATGAAACAAGCTATAGCGGTAATATTACTATAACTTCATCTGATCCAAGTCACGATCCTGAGTATATTTCTGTTTCAGGAACCGGTGCTTTACCAGATATTAATCTGGCAGCAACTACATCAGCTACTGCAGAGCCAGATGCAAGTGTAAGTGATTCATTTGAAATTCAAAATACGGGTGTGTCAGGACTTAACTATAGCTTAAGCAATGCTTATGTTGGATTTGAAACACCTCCTGTTTCAGCAGAATCAAATGACTTTGAAAGCGGATTAGTCTATACTAACAGTGGAACTATAAGTTGGGCAATAGCATCAGGTCTGACAGTAAATTGTGCAACAGTGGGTGGTTCATCCGCAACTGGAATCTTAACATCAGGAACATTTGATGGAACAGGTGCTAATGAACTATACCTTGATTTTGATCACGAGTACACTGTTAGAAGTGTAAGTAATATTAAAGTTGAATATTACACTGGAAGTGCTTGGGTAGAGGTGTATGCATCAACAGCAGCAGCATCGGGACATGTTCGTGTTGCTCTTCCTACTCTTGCAGCAAATATGCAGCTCAGATTTACTGGTGTAATGTATAGACAACAGGGTCTTTCATCTTACTGGAGTATTGATAATGTAGTTGTTAGTCAAGATGCAACGCCTTACAGCTGGTTAACTTTCAACAGTGCAACTACAGGACTTGTATCTGGTGGTGGAAGTAACACTATAAATCTGACTTACGACGCAACAGGACTTGTATTAGGTGATTATGAAGCAAATATCACAGTTAATTCAGATGACCCTGATGAGCCATCAGAAGTTATCGCTGTAACATTTACAGTTGGTGGCACACCACCAACTCCGGGTATTCCAGATATTATAATACACTATATTGTTCCAAATATGGTGATTGATTGGGTTGTAGCAGCAGATGCAACAAGTTATGATGTTTATTCATCTGATGATCCATACGGAATATTTACTTTGGAGGCTAATGTTGGAACGAATCAATATGTAATACCAATGATTGAGGCAAAAATGTTCTATTATGTTGTGGCAAAGAACTAATTTATTGTTATAATATATTGGTAAAAAGCCGGCTTTTAGTCGGCTTTTTTATTTTCGGTTAATAAATAAATAAAAGGAATTACAGCGATTGATAGGAAGGCTGTTAACCGGTCGCTCATAAGTCCGTGCAAGGTCTGCGATCTGCCGGAAGAGGTCGCGCCGCCCGCCGATCAGCGAATCGAGGAAATCAGCCGCGGTCTTCCGCTCGATGCAGACCCGATCGCTGGGCACGTAATCTCCGACCTCAAGCGTCTGCATAATCACGTTGATGCCACCCTCCTCAAGAATCCTTGACACGCCTGACCGAATCTCCCTATGATCGACATACAC
>WTAK01000250.1 GCA_013139625.1 Candidatus Delongbacteria bacterium
GTCGTAACACTTAAAATTATCATCTTTACAGTTAAATGCTTGTACTATACCATTTCTTTCAAATATCTCAAGAGTATTGTAAACTGTTGCCAAAGATATTGATTCACTATTTTTTACCAGATCATTATATAACTTTTCAGCAGTAGGATGATTCTTTTTTGTAATTAAATACTTGTAAACTAAATATCTTTGAGGAGTGAATCTTACTCTTTTGCTTTTTAACATTTGCTGAAATTCAATTTTTTCCACAACTACCTCCTGATTTAGAATAATTCTTAGAATCGGTCTAAATATAAATATAAAAAAATTTTTGTCAAGAAAAAAAATCAAGAGTTCTTTCTATATTACCAATCTATACGGATAAATATATTTCAGGTATTAAAATGATTAAAGTTAATATGTTTCTGATTAATCCTCAATATTATACTCTCGTCGCCCATTCTTACTTTTTTTACCCGGTCCGTATATCTCGTCCTTACAATCCGGGCAAACTGAATGACTAAATTTAATATCAGTATTTTCTGTGAGGTAATCTGCTATTGGGTGCCATTTCTTTTTCTCATCAACTATACCTATTCCTTCTAAAAGAGACTCTACTAATCCTTGATATTTATCTTTACTATCTGACAACGCTTTTTTGTTTTTCAAATATCTGGATTTGCTAGTCCACTTAAGAATAAGAAAAATATTCAAACAAAGTGACAATAGAAGTATGTGGAAAAAAATTATATCTTGATCAATAAAATTGTTCATTAATTCACCTTTTAATTATTTCGAAAGAAAGGTTGCAAATTACAAACTACAGGCATATACAAGAGCATATTTGCTTATTTTTAATATTTATTCTGGCTTCAATTTTGTTTGGTTACTCAACTAATATATAGAAAAATTACCTATAAATCAAGTTGCAAATTGATTTTTCAATTGATAGATTTCACAACTAAGATAAAAATAAAAATAAACTGAATTTTAAATGATTGAATTTTTTATAACAGGTATAATACTAGGACTCTCAGCAGGGATAGCTCCGGGAGCATTACTTGCACTTGTAATCTCTGAAACAATTCAGCATAATATAAAGTCAGGAATAAAGGTTGCACTATCTCCCCTAGCTTCAGATCTTCCAATAATTCTATCAGCTTTGTTTGTTATATCTAAATTATCTACTTATAAGCCTATTTTAGGGATAATTTCGATATTGGGAAGTTTTCTATTATTATACCTAGGAATAGTTAATATTAGAATGAAGAATATTCAAATGGAACTAAAAGATACCAAACCTAAATCTTTTTTAAAAGGGATGATCGTTAATCTTACGAACCCGAATCCATATCTTTTTTGGTTAGTGATTGGAGGTCCAATAATAATCAAAGCTTATAGCGTTAATGCTCTATCTTTACTTTCGTTCATGCTCCCTTTCTATATACTTCTTTTTGGATCACAGATCCTCATCGCAATATTGGTAGGACGATCAAAGTCATTCTTGAATGATAAAATCTATTTATACTCAATCCGAGCTCTTGGATTGGTCCTTGTTATTTTTGCAGGAATTTTGTTCTATGATGGTGTGGAATTACTTACGAAGTAGTTAAAACAAACTCTTCAATCTTAACTTTAATCTGATTTCTGACCTTTCTGGTGAATTGCAGTTTTTCCTTATCTGTTCCTTCGAATGATGACGGGTCTTCAAAAGTCCAGTGAATTCTATCTTTGACTAAACCCGGGTAAATTGGGCATCTTTCTCCGTTGGTTTCATCACAAACAGTGATTAAATAATCAAATTTCTTTCCATCTGAAATAAATTCTTCAACAGTATTCGTATCATTCTTAGAAATATCAATATTAATATCATGCATAACTTCAACTACAAAAGGATTTAATTTCCCCTTTTCCAACCCTGCACTTTTAGCTATGATTTCACCTTTACCGTAAAGATTAGCAAAAGCTTCAGCCATCTGACTTCGTGCTGAATTATGTATGCAAACAAATAATACCTTTATCATTGTCAATTGTCCATTGTTAATTGAATACATCTTTTAAATTATAAATTCCTGCGAATATCACCAATACTCCGCAAAATCTTCTTATATATTGAATTTTCTTAGAATTTTCAGAGATCTTTAATATCTTTTCAACGAACTGAACAAAAGTTCCTGCAATTGCGATCGTAAGAGAATGCCCCAATGCAAATAATAATATCATCATAATACCTATTGACATACTTTCATAGCTCATCTCAAATACGATCCCCAACATAGGCGCCATAAAAGCAAATGTACAAGGTCCCAGACCTACTCCAAAGATAAATCCTATCAGAAATGAAGATAAAAAATTCTGCTTTTTGAATTTTGACAGCACAGAAGTGTTAATAAAATTCGGCAGAGAAAAAATATCAAGTAACATCAAACCAAAAAATATAAAGAACACTGATAAAAATAAGTTTCCCCAAATACCAAGATCACCTAACATTCTACCTGAATAACTTGTTATCGCCCCGATCAATAGAATACTCAGAAGAATACCAAAAGAAAAAACTAAAGCATGATAAAATGTTTTCTTCAGAGATAATTTCTCATTACCGTTCAAATATCCTACTATCAGTGGAATTGAAGTAAGATGGCAAGGGCTAAGTAATATACTTGCAACACCCCATAGAAATGAGCTGAATGCTATCAGGTATAAGTTTCCATATAAAGCATCATAAAGATATGTAAAGATAGCTTCCATCAGTTCTCCAAACCCTTCTCAGCAAGTTTTTTTAGTATATTTTTCTTAGGAAAAAATCCTTCATGCCTGAAATATTCTTTACCTGTTGAATCCAAGAAAACCTGTGTCGGTATTAGCCTTACATTGTATTCTCTAGCATCAATTTTACCTTTCGTTGTCCATATATCATGAAATATTACTTCTACCCTATCTCCGAACTCGTCTTCTATCTCTTTTAAGATCGGTTGCATCTTTTTACATGGGATACATTTGACTGACCCGATCTCAACTAAAGTCACAATTGGAGTTTTAATGGAATCTTTATTTACAACACTCTTTTCCTGAGAAAAAGCTACTGCAAATAAAGTAACTAATAGTATCATAATGTATTTAATCATTTAGTTTTCCTTTTATCATTTCTGTGACCTCTGCAACTGTAGAAACTTTCCCTGATGCCACAAGCATCTTATCAATAACCAACGAAGGAGTGATCAGAACATTGTACGACATTATCTCCCCTATCTCTGATATCTTTATAACTTTGATATCCTCTTCAAATGATTCAATTGCTTTTCTTACATTAGCTTCCAATGTATTGCATTTCCTGCAACCTGTTCCCAAAATCTTTATTTCCATCATTTATCCTCTGATATTAATTTAGTTGGATTGCATAAGTTTTCCTTTTCATTAGCAGTTCTTCCACAACATTTACAGAAATATTTTGGGTTTGAAGTTAATTTCATTACTTTTCCAACATTGAAATTAGTAGGTTGAGTTTGCATACACATTTTGTGTTCGGGAATATTATTTCCACATCCACAAGAACTTTCACAACAACTTTCTGACATTTTATACCTCGTTTTTTTATATGAACATATAATTCCCATATGCAAATCCAGCTAATGCTGAATACACTATTATTAAGAAAAAATACATAAATGCTTTTTTAAAACCCATCAGCTTTGTCAGTACGATCATATTTGGTAAACTTAGTGAATATCCTGCTAAAAACAACGCTAGAGCCGGTCCTTTGCCCATTCCTAAGGACATTAGCGATTGTATGATAGGAACTTCAGTCAGTGTCGCAAAGTACATAAATGCCCCGAATATTGATGCGAAAAAGTTAGAGAACATTCTATTGCCACCCAATAGATCGTTTACAACTTCCTCAGGCAATGTCTTTGAGATAACTCCGGCAATGAAAACACCTGCAAATAAGAAAGGTAGTATCTTCTTCGTGAACTCCCATGTTTCACTAATCCACTCTTTGTTGTGTTCTTTATCAAACTTCTTGAAAACTAAAAATATCAAAGCAATTACGAATGACACAAGTAAAGTATATTTGATAATGGGATCTATCGGCAATCCTCCGATTATTAGAAAAGCCAGCTGTAATAAGAAAAACATACCAATTGACAAATTGGAAGCTACTTTTTTCTCTTCATTGACAGGCATTTCATTCTTTTCAGAATTATTACTAAAGAACTTTGACATTATAAGACCGATCAAAATAGCTCCGACTATTGAAAATCCCAATCTTACAAAGGATAGTTCCCATCCAAGGACAGTGCCTGTAAGGAATATCGCCGCAATATTTATGGCAGGACCTGCGTATAAAAATGCAGTAGCAGGACCTATTCCGGCACCTCTTTTCCAAATACCTGCAAATAATGGTAAGATCGTACATGAACATACTGCAAGTACACCACCTGATATTGATGCTACTGGGTAAGATATCCATTTAGGAGTTTTAGCACCAAGGTATTTTAATAT
>WTAK01000434.1 GCA_013139625.1 Candidatus Delongbacteria bacterium
CGATAACGCATTTGCCTGAAGCAAACACACTTGTTGACCCTGAAGCAATGTCTATGATTGATCTAAGATCTGAAGGAATAACTGTTTATGGTGATTTCTGGATTGGTTTCTCTGCAGAAATTGGAGATGTATACTATTGCTATACAGTTCCAAGTGATGGATATATCGATTACGGAAGATCTTTCAGCGGTATAACAAATGGGGATGGTACTTGGACATGGTCAAAAGCAAATGATACTAATTTTCATTTTAGAGCAGTACTTGGCGAAGCAACTGGTATAGAAGAAAATCATAATATGCCATTAACAACTTCTCTAGAGCAGAACTATCCAAACCCGTTCAACCCTACAACTACTATTAATTTCACTATTGCTAACGAAGCAAAAGTATCACATGTAGTTTATGATGTAATGGGAAGAGCAGTTGCTAAGCTAGTTGATGGTAACTTATCTCAAGGTTCTCACAAAGTATCTTTCGATGCTTCAAGCATGGTTAGTGGTGTTTACTACTACAACCTTAAGTCTGGAAATGTGAATCAAACTAAGAAAATGATGCTTATTAAATAATTTGTCAATTTCTTAATTTTAAAAGTCCGGCTTATGTCGGGCTTTTTTTATTTTAAACTTTACTTCATAGAAATTAATTTGTACTTTATTCAGCTATGATAAAATAAAACACTTTACAATAAACGGAGAAAAACAAATGAAAAAGATCTTAGTAATGATGCTTGTGATTATTACAACAAGTATTTTTGCAGCAGATTGGTATTCTAATGCAGAAAAAATGAATATCAAACCTGGTATTGCCAGTAAAGATACTGTATGGCACGGATATGCTACTTCGGGATCAGGATGGGTGATGCAAGTACCAATGGAAAGAGCAACATATTACCAGATCGATGATTTTGGTGTTGAATATCCAACAAATCTTCACGGTGTGGATACATATCTTTTTGATATCGGTGATGAATTCATTTACAAAATTTATGAAAAAGACGGCACTACTCTTTTATGGGAATCCGAAATAGTTTCATCTGTTGAAGGATATAATGAAGTACTTCTTGATACTCCAATAGTAATAACTGATGATTTTTTGCTTTCTATAGCACCTGTTAGTGGTGGCTATCCGAGACAATTTGCTCAGGATCAAGCTGAGCCCTCTCATAGTTATCTTAGTGATGGAGCAGGTGGATGGGACCATTGGACTGCTACGGGAGGTAAGTACTACGAAAATTTCAACTATGTATACTTAGAACCATATACGGATACAGATATTTACCCTCCAAACGCCCGAACTTTAAGCGGAGGTGAATGCTTCCAAAATTTCGATATGGATCTTTCACTTATAGTTCATGATCAAAATCCGGTAGTTTCCCCAATGTCATCCAGATATTCTCTTGATGCTGGAGTTATTTGGACAGATTTTGATATGATATCAGCTAAAGGCAGTTATACCTTTACAGGAACAATACCAGGACAAATTGATGGTACGGTAGGACTGGTAAAATTCAACATGGACGATGGAATAAATGAGCCAGCATGGTCGCAAGATTTTGATATCAGTTGGTCAAAAGACCTTCCGCTATTTATTGAAGATTTTGAGAACGAGATTTTTCCACCTAACGGTTGGAATTTAAACACTACAGGTGCAGGATGGGTTGAAGGATCTACTGCAACTGGTGGGTTTGTTCACGGAGGAGCAAAATCTGCAGCTCATCAGGATGATTCCGGAGTTCAGGATGACTGGTTAATAACTCCATTGATCTCTATTCCGGCAGATCCATCTGCAACTTTGACTTTCTGGGAAACAGTTTATTATACTCAATATATGAATGGTGTCAATGAAATTGGTATTTCTACTGATGGCGGTGTAACTTTTACACAGGTATGGATAGAAGATGCCGCATATGTGGCTACCAATATAATTGATGGCGATTATTACTTTAAATCAGCTACTTTATCAGCTTATGCCGGTCAAGACATACAAATAGGTTTCCACTATACAGGTGATTATGGATGTCAATGGTATATTGATGATATTGAAGTTAGATACGATTATGAAGCTCCTTCAATTACATCAATCTTAGCCAACGAAGCATTAGATCCTATCATTGGTGCTTATTTAAATAATAATATGGTTATTAACTTAGAAGTTTATGATATGACCGGAGTTGATACTATAATTGGGCATTACACATTTGATGGTGGTACAACTATTGTTGACCTTGATTTTACTAAAGCTAAAGGTGTTACTGAGAATTGGACTGCAACAATACCTGCAATGGATGTTGTAGCATCCGGTACTATAAACTTTGATCTAACCGATCTTGGTGGGCTTTCAGGTTCAACTTCTGATTATAATATTGAATTTGTTGTTGACAACAGTCCTGCAATAATTAATACATTTGATTATGGTGATCCTGTATTCGTAACCGAAGATATGAACTTAAAGTTATATTTTTCTGATGAGTCAGCTATTTCAAGTTGTACAGGCTATTATAGTAAGGATAATTTTGTAACATCAACTCCTATTACTATGACTCCTTCAAAAGCTAATCAATATATGTATGTTGGTGTTATTCCGGCAGAACCTACTGAAACTTTTGCTGAAATAGCTTTTTCTATCGCTGATGTAGAAGGAAATATAACAAATTCTGAGGAATATGAAATTAAGTGGTTGGATGGTGCAATTGTTTTCTTTGATGATTTTGATGCTAACTATGATGCGGCTAATTGGATATACCCTGCCGGAACTACATGGGCAAGAACTGAAGAAACATCATATTCACCAACTAACTCAATGACAGAGAGTCCGGGTGGTAATTATGATGATGTAGTCATAAGTTCACTTTGGACAAGAGTAATAGATCTTGGAAGTGCAGAAGCTGCAACGATGTTTTTCTGGGCAAAAATAGATCTTGAAT
>WTAK01000010.1 GCA_013139625.1 Candidatus Delongbacteria bacterium
ACTTTTGGTAATTCACTAACACTAACATCATCCATATTTAAGTATCTATCAAGCTTTTTATCAGTTGGAGTATATAAGTGTTTGAACATTATCCAAACAAATTGTCCTGAATAAGCTTGAAGATCAATAACTCTCTCATACCAATTTGTATCAATAGCTTCGCCAATTAATGCCTCTTCAAAAACAAGATCATAGGAATCTACATCAGCGCTATCAGGACCTACTGTTGAAAACCTAACTTCATAGCGTTCGTCTAAACCTACAATAGTTTGTGCATTAACAAAATATTTAAGTTTAGCAGCACCATCTATTCTTATCCTTGGAGATATTAAGTAATCTTCTGTTTCGTAAACACCAAAGTTAGTTTGAGATGCAGAAGAAATAGAATAAGAACCGTTATAAACATTTGCCCCGGTTTCATCAACATCCCAATCATGATCCCAAGAAGTAACAAAATCATCAATTAAAACTGAATAAACATTCCACCCTTCAGGAAGGTTTCCAACTTCGAAATCTTCTATAAAAGGAACTTCACCCCATTCAACATTAAAATGCTTAGATTCACCAATAATAGCTAATTCAGAGTTATCTGTAGCTTCAAACCAATATTCTATAAGTGTACCGATCGGTTGCCCAGCAAAAGTACAAATATAAGTATCGGTATAAGCAACATCCGGGTTTACAACCATAGGAATAGATGCTTCTGCTTGAGGTCCAAATTCATCAGTTATGATATAATGCATATTTAAGTCCATACCGACAAAATTCCATACATCATCATACATTGATCGATCATATGGTGAAATTCTCATATTCATATCAGACCATGCCATGATAACACCTTCGTAAGTCTGAGTCCAGTCACCTACTTCATCAAACCAGAAGCTTGGCTCTGTAATGATTGCGATATCATCAAAAAGCAATGCAGATTGTCCTGCAGAATCAAAGTGTCTTATAGCAACATACATTGTTGCATCCCATTGGTAATCACCAAAAAAAGGCTTAAGGTCAATATCAACTTCTTTCCAGTCAGATGAAGTCAAAATTTCTTCATATACAGGAAAAAATGAAGCGGTATCTGTATCTGTATAAGAAACTAGGATTTCGTAATGTTCTGCAAAATCAACAACATCTTCAGATCCTACCCAAAATTTAATATGCGGGTAATTAAAATCATCATATCTTTCAGCGTAATGCTGAGGTGAGATCATCCAGTTATCTGGAGTAAGACCGGCACTTACTGATTTTGCACCATATGTACCACCATACGCAGCCGATACATCTGCATGCCACCATTCACCATCACCATCATGGTCATACAATACTGTACCATCAAGATTCCCCTCTTCAAAATCTCCATACAGCCATGTTTCTGCATAGGAACTAATCGCAAATAGCATAATCGCAATTAAAGCTATTCTTTTCATAAAGATTCTCCTTATTAAATTTTAGTAATATTTTAACTTCTCTACATACACGTCAAGATTTCAATATATCTTTGCATTCTACTTTCCGCAATAAAAAAAAAATATATTATTGCTTTGAACATAGCTAATTTTCTATATAAATGTGTAATGCAACTTAATATTTAAAATTTATTACCCAAAAAGCTTCGGTAGGTCAAGTATTAGCTTTGGATATTTAATAAGGACTTTTGTAAAAACCCTTATCAGCGTTCTTTTTTTAAATGGTTTAGAATTGAGATCTTCTGTAACTTTATTTAAAATTTCGTTGTCAATGTTTTCAATGATACCTTTGATTATGTAAAATTTATGGTTTGCCTTACCTTGTTTTTTCTGCCATTTCTTGTCGTATTGCTTTAAGATATTTTTGCTGAGATCATTTTTATCAATTGCATTTTTCGCAACTTCTGCAGATATCTTTCCGGCTTTCATCGCGTTGATTATACCACCACCTGAAATAGCATTTGTTTGATGAGCGGCATCGCCCACTAGCATTATTCCGTTACCTGATATTTTTTCAAGAGTTTCACCACAAATAACTCCACCACAGGTTGTGTTTATGATCGATCCCTCAGCAAAATTTTTATCGATAAAATCATCTAAATATTTTACGGCCTTCTTCTTGCGGGAATATTCTCCATTGATACCTAATCCAACGTTAGCAGTTCTTTCGCCTTTTGGGAAAACCCATAAATAGCCTGTAGGCGCTACTTCCTTACCAAAGTAGAAATCCATTCGGTCTTCCTCAACATCAATATCTGACATTGTGTACTGAACGCATGATTCAATATCGTTAAACTTCGGAGTTGTATTAATTCCTGCCCATCTTCCAACTCTTGATTCAACACCATCTGCAGCAATAACTATTTTAGACTCAATTACATGTTCTTCTCCCTGATAAAGAAGCTTAATACCTTTGACAAAATTATCTTGAATGATCAATCCAATAACATTAGCCATTGTAACAACTGTTGCTCCTGCAAGGGATGCCATTCGTCCTAATTCAGCATCAAAAAATTTCCTATCAAGAACAGCAGCTTCACTCGTATGATTCAAATCAAGAACTTTACCATTCGGTGCTACAAATCTGATTTTATATTTTTTTCTATATTTTTGTACTATTTCATGATTTTTATCAAAAAATTCCAGTAATCCGGCAATTCCTACAGCCTCGCCACATCTTACCGGAAGGCCTATCTCCCTGTCCCTTTCCAGCAAAAGAACTTTCAGTCCTTTCTCAGCTGCCTCTTTTGCCGCAACTGACCCTCCCGGACCAGCACCGACAACTATCACATCATATTCTTTTTTAAAGATCATTTATTATCAT
>WTAK01000472.1 GCA_013139625.1 Candidatus Delongbacteria bacterium
TCCTATCTTTGTCATCTCCGATAGAAACTAGTTTACTTCGTAACTTGCTTATATGCATATCAATACTTCTGTCGAATGCGTTAGCATCACGCCCGCGTGCATAATTCATTAATTCATCTCTAGAAAAGATTATCCCCGGTCGTGTCATGAGTACTTTCATGATCTTGAATTCAGTAAGTGAAAGTTCTTCGTGTTTTTCATCTTTGAGAAGCCGATATGTTGAAGTTTCTAATTTTACACCGTCGACAATTAGGTCGTCATTTTCATTCGTAGTTGTTTCAGCGTAGCTATTTCTTCTTAGAACAGCTTTGATCCTTGCAACGATCTCTCTTGGATTGAATGGTTTTGAAATATAATCATCAGCACCCAATTCTAATCCTAAGATCTTATCCATTTCATCTCCACGGGCAGTAAGCATGATCACAGGGATATTATTTCCCGCATTTCGTATGTCTTTTAAGACATCGAATCCCTCTTTTCCTGGAAGCATATAGTCTAGAATGACAATATCAGGTTTAACCTCTGCTATTTTTTCAGGTACATTCAAACCTACAAAATGCTTAACAGTCTCTATTCCGTACGAAGAAAAATATTTATGTAATAAATTTTGAAGTTCCTTATCATCATCGACCACTAATGCTTTTATGTTCATTTCACCCTCTAATTTGCGTAAGTATGTATGTAAAGTAACATAGTATTTTATTAATTCCTTATTAATTTACATAATTTTTACAATTTTTTACAGAAGAAAGTTTTATTAGTTAATAATAGTAGGGGTCGCAGATCTGCGACCCTTACGAATATTCATATTAATTTTGTTGCAACCAATACGGGATGTATGCATATTTCGTGTGGTATATTAAAGAATAAAACAGAAGGAAACAACATGGCAGATAATAAAATAATTTTTTCGATGGAAGGTATCAGTAAGATATACACTCAAAAGAAAGTTCTTAACAATATTTGGCTTTCATTTTACTACGGAGCAAAGATAGGTGTTCTTGGTCTCAACGGATCAGGTAAATCAAGTTTATTGAAGATCATTGCAGGTCTGGATAGTGAATATGATGGGAAAGTAACTTTTGATAAAGGTTATAAGATCGGTTATCTACCTCAGGAACCTGTGCTGGACGAAAGCAAGACCGTTAAAGAGATCGTTCAAGAAGGCTTATCACATATTTATGATGTTGTCAATGCTTATGAAGCAGTGTCTGCAAAACTTGCTGAACCTTTGGACGATGATGAAATGATGAAAGCTATTGATAAACAGGGAGAGCTTCTTGAGCAAATGGATCATTTAGACGCTTGGGATGTTGATCACACCTTAGATGTAGCTATGGAAGCTTTGAGATGTGCCCCTGATGATACAAAAATATCAATTCTATCAGGTGGTGAGAGAAGAAGAGTTGCTTTGTGTAGATTACTTCTCAGTAAACCTGATATTTTACTATTGGATGAGCCTACGAACCACCTTGATGCTGAAAGTGTTTACTGGCTTGAGCAATTTTTGAAAAGTTATCCGGGTACAGTTATAGCTGTTACTCACGATAGATATTTCCTTGATAATGTTGCAGGTTGGATACTTGAACTTGACAGGGGAGATGGTATTCCTTGGAAAGGTAATTACAGTTCATGGCTTGAGCAGAAATCTAATCGTCTTGCAAATGAAGAAAAGACTGAGTCTAAGAGGCAGAAGATCTTAAAAAGAGAGCTTGAGTGGACAAAGATGTCAGCCAAAGCAAGACACGCAAAGGGTAAAGCCAGACTTAATGCTTATAAGGAACTCAGCAGTGTTGAAGTTAAGGAAAAAGAAGCTAAGCTTGAGCTTTATATTCCATCGGGACCAAGGTTGGGAGATTCTGTAATAGAGATCCAAAACCTAAAGAAAGGTTTTGAGAACCGTGCACTTATTGATAATTTATCATTGAATATTCCAAAGAATGCTGTTGTAGGTATCATAGGACCTAATGGTGTTGGTAAAACGACTCTGTTCAGAATGTTGATGGGTGAGGAACAACCCGATGGTGGAACCATCAATATTGGATCTTCCGTCAAGTTTGCCTATGTTGATCAAGCACATACTGATCTTATCCCTGAGAATACGATCTATGAAACAATAAGTAAGGGAAGTGAAATTATAACTATTGGTTCCACTGAGATGAACGCTAGAGCCTACTTAAATAAATTCAACTTTGCAGGTACGGATCAGCAGAAAAAAATATCTATGATCTCCGGTGGAGAGAGGAATAGGCTTCACTTGGCAATTACTTTGAAAGAAGGTGGAAATGTGATCTTGCTTGATGAACCGACAAATGATATTGATGTTAATACCCTTAGAGCATTAGAAGAAGGTATTGAGAATTTTGCAGGTTGTGTTCTTGTAATATCTCACGATAGATGGTTCATTGACCGTTTAGCAACGCATATTCTATCTTTTGAAGATGATGGACAGGTTGTGTTCTTTGAAGGAAATTTTGAGGATTATGAAGTGAATAAGAAAGAGCGATTGGGTGATATAACACCGAAAAGACCAAGATTTAAATCGTTATTATAAACAACCGTAGGGTCGGGGTTGACCTCCGACCTAAAAACGAATTAAATATAAATAGATGGGTTTTTATATATGGCATCAGATCAAAGTTTTGTGGATTTTATAGTTGAACAAATAGATATAACCGAAGAAATTAGGTATAAAAAAATGTTCGGGGAATATGCGATCTATGTAAATAATAAGGTTGTTGCTTTGATTTGTGACAACAGCTTATTCATAAAACCTACAAAGAGTGGAAGAGAATTTATTGGTGATGTTGTTGAAGCACCACCGTATCCGGGAGCAAAAAACAGTTTTCTGATCGAAGCTGAGGTAGAAGATGTAGAATGGTTATCGGAGTTGGTTAATTTAACATATAATGAACTCCCTGAACCAAAGCCGAAGAAGAAAAAGGCATTTAAACAGCCACCCAGTAAATATCAGCCTAGAGGGCTTGCAATTCTCTATGAAGATCAAGATATCATAGTTGTAGATAAAACAAACGGTTTGCTTACAATCAGTACTGACAGAATAAAGGACAAAACAGCTCATTTTCTATTGAATA